>NZ_NUYF01000013.1:0-224763 GCF_002566505.1 Bacillus sp. AFS077874 | reverse complement strand
CTAACACTTTTCCTTTCTTGTTCAACTAAACTGCCAATTAGTTGTATAAGGAATCTATCGTCTTCTCTTAATTTTTATATAAAATCACCCATACAAAGAGGCCTATAAAATCCCTCTTAGAAATAATTCAAAAGAGAAAGCTTATAGACCTTTTATTTAAAAAATATAAAAATTACTGTCTGCAATTAATTAAAACCAGGAACGTCTTCTACTGCTTTTTATCATATTCCACATTTCTCTTTGGTGATCAGGATCTTGTGGGTTTACGTCACAATTCATTAGCCATTGAGCTGCGTTTTCGCGTTGTTCCTCAGTTATTGATACACTACAGCAATCCGATAGTCTGTCAATCATATGACATGCACCTTCTCGGCTTTTTAAATCATTTTTACGATATGATCGAAGAATACTATAAATGCGTGGAAACTTGCGAGGATCACAAATTTTACCACAAAATTCTCTCATTAAGCTTGGGTCAAGATTTCCCATAAAGCCACTCCTTTATTGTTTAAACCATAAACTAAAATGACATATACACAAATAACAATGTAGTATATGCCGTCAAAGAAAATAAGGACAAGGCGTTTAACTAGAAATCGCAAATTAGTCACTTGTCTCATATTTTTTTAGATAATGACTTAAAGTCAATAAAGGCCAAATATAACGATAGCTATGGTAATTTATATAAAAATGACCTGGTAATCCACCACCTGTTGGATAGGTCAATCGCTTATCATGGACCTTTAACCAGTTTAATATGTTTACTATTCCATCATCAATTTCACTAGTAGGATAATCGTTGATGGAAATGAGCGTATCCACAACCCACGATGTATGAACAATTGTCGAATAAGAAAGAGGGATATACTTTCTTTCTATGTCGCTTTTACAAGACTCACCCCAGCCACCATCTTCGTTTTTTATATTGAGTAGCCAGTTATTAGCTTTTTGAATACTAGGGTGACTTGAAGGGATACCGACCGATTTCATACCAGTAATTGCAGCCCATGTTCCATAAATATATGAAATTCCCCAACGACCGTACCATGAACCATCTTCGTGTTGATGATGGATTAACCAGTTAACCCCATCTTCAATTCTTGTATGAACCATTGTTAATTTTAATTTGGATCCTAGAAATTCGATTGTTCGACCGGTCAAATCTGCTGTAGATGGATCAATTGCAGTATCAACAAAGTTTTGGATAGGGAAAATGAGTTTTAAGTACTTGCTACTGTTATTTTCAAATGAGGCCCATCCACCGTCCTTATTTTGCATATCAAATAACCATTTCACTCCAGCGTTCCAAGATTTTCGATAATCGTCATCTATTAAAGAGAAATCAGTTGTTGCTCTTAAGACTGCTTGGGTATCATCTACATCCGGATTTTGAGTATTGCTGTCCGAAAATCCCCATCCACCTAAACAAATCTGATGGTCTTTCTCGACTAGTGTATGTTGGAGAGAGACTAAGTAGTTAGAAGCAGACTCGATCGCTTTATCATTTATTGGCACACCTGCTTCCTGCAATGCGTAACTAGTAAGTGCTGTATCCCATATTGTCGAAGGGGAATTTTGGATATGAAGGGAATCTTCCAATTCAAATAGGAAAGACTTTATACCTAAAACAGCATTTTGAATTACGGGAGAAGTAACCTGATAGCCTAATGAAAGAAGTGCATAAACTCCAATAAAAGTAGCGCTGGCATAACTAGATAATGTTCCATCCCTTTCAATATTTTGAAGAATATATTTCTCTGCCTTCTTAATAGCCATTTTGGATAATGATTTTGTGAAAGGTATTTTAAAATTTGGGAATTTCCGCTTTTTGCTAAATTTATTGTTTGTAAACAAATGTTGTATTGTAGGCGTCCATTTATTTTTAATCGTAAATTTTTTATGTCCTAATATTAAAAGTGGAGCAAAGTGGAATCGAACATAAGAACTAAATTTAAAGAAGGAAAAAGGAAAAAACTTTGGTAAATTCATTAAAAGGAGAGGGACTGGAAAAAACCTGGGCCATGGGTACAATTCATGTAAAGCAAGCATAAATTTTGTAGAGACATGTACACTCTCTAATCCCCCATTTTGACGAATGAACGCTTCTGCTTTCTTCATTATATCATCAGTAATTTCTATATAACCAGAGAACAGCAATGCAGTGTAAGCTTCTACAGTTACCGATAAATTTCCTGAGTCGTCATCAAAAAGCTTCCAGGCCCCACTGGCGTCTTGCTTTATTAATAAACGATTTACCAGCTTCTTAATTAGTTCTTCATCATGACATTCAATCGTTCTTAAAATAATAATCATATAGGCATCTGTCATAGGACCGCTTTCGAAACAATATCTCCATGATCCATCATCACTCTGATCCAATTTAATTTTATCTATTAGACTATCTATCTCAACTCTAACTTTCTCCGATAAATCCATTTTTAATCTTCACCGCCAACTGATTGTGATCCCTATTTTTTTCACGTTAAAAATTATAAATTGGCAGCAGGGAGACTTACTCACGTGGTTGCCAATTTTAGGAGTTAAGTATAAGTGCAACTACGCCTCTGACTTTACCTAAAACGATTGTCAGTCGACGTGTTTTCTATATATAGATATGTATATGGCCATCAATTGGGGCGGGCAACTATCTGTACAAATCTTTTGTTAAGAAGTAAAAACAGCTATTAATTTTTGAATACAGAGAATAAGTGTAAAAAAATAAAAAGGAAGTCTCTCAGAAAGCAAGAATACTAAAAAATACCCTCTATTTAAATTTCCAATATTTAGTAGTGTGGCTTTTTTCGTTTTATATAAGGAAGGGTGGGGATGAAAAATGGAAAGAGATTATTTAATTAAACCATTACTTGGCCAGCATTACCCTATGATTTCTCATGGAAAGGGTGTGTACCTATTTGATAAAGATGGTAAAAGGTACATTGATGGTTCATCTGGTGCAATTACTGTAGGAATTGGTCATGGTGTTGAGGAAATCATTGATGTTATGACTGAACAAGCAAAACAAGTATCTTTTGTTTACCGTTCACAGTTTACTAGTGAACCTGCTGAGAAGCTAGCAAAGAAGCTGAGTGATATCACTCAAGGTGATTTAAATTGGACGTTCTTTGTTAATAGTGGTACTGAAGCAACAGAAACTGCTATGAAACTAGCGATACAGCATTACCAAGAAAAGGGAATGAAGGGGAAAAATAAAATTCTCTCACGCTGGATGAGCTACCATGGCATAACAATTGGAGCACTATCTATGTCGGGTCATCCTTTAAGACGTCAACGTTTTGTACCAATCTTGGAGGATTACCCTTCAGTTTCACCACCTTATTGTTATCGTTGTCCTTTCAACTTAGAACATCCATCTTGTGATTTGGCGTGTGCATCTGAATTAGAAACAGCCATTGATCGAATTGGCCCTGAACATATTGCAGCATTTATTGCTGAACCAATTATCGGTGCTGCAGGTGGTGCGATTGTACCATCTAAAGGTTATTACCAAAGAATTAAAGCTATTTGTGAAAAGTACGATATTTTACTGATTGCAGACGAGGTTATGACAGGCCTTGGTCGTACTGGAAAAATGTTTGCAATGGAGCATTGGGGGGTTCAGCCTGATATCGTTACGCTTGGAAAAGGATTAACATCTGGCTATACACCAATGGCTGCAACAATTGCTAGCGATCGAGTTATTGAACCGATTATGCAAGGTTCAAAGCTTGTAATGAGTGGACATACATTTAGTGCCAACCCACTATCAGCTGCTGTTTCATTGGCCGTTATTGAATATGTTGAGAAGCACAATTTAGTACAAGCCGCAGAAGAAAAAGGTAATTATCTGTTGAATAGGCTCCAAGGATTAAAGGAGAAATTTCCATTTATAGGAGATGTTAGAGGAAAAGGTTTGTTAATCGGCATTGAATTTATTCATGATATAAAATCAAGTTCCTTTATTCAAAAAGTAATGAGTAAGGGTTTACTGTTATACCCTTCTGTTGCTGGAAAAAACGGAAAAGAAGATTCAGCTTTCATGATTGCACCACCTTTAACGATTACTTATGGAGAGCTGGATGAATTGCTTCAAATACTTACAGATGGTTTAAAAGAATTGGAAATGGAACAATCCCAACTAACTTATACAGCTAAGGGGGAAACCGTATGAATTTAGTTGAAAATACTTATAAAAAAATAGCAACAATGGAACAAATTCTTCAATTTTTTCATGACGACATGACACTAATGGTAGGAGGATTTGGAGGAGTCGGTTCACCGCCAACTTTACTTCAAGCATTATTTGATAGTGGGGTTAAGGATCTTCATCTGATTTGTAATGATACTGGATTTCCGGACATTGGAATTGGAAGGATGGTAAGGAATGAAAGGGTTAAGTCAATTGTGACATCTCATATAGGATCAAATCCGTTTGCAGGAAAATTAATGACGGAAGGTAAGCTCAAAGTAGAATTTTCTCCGCAAGGTACGTTAGCAGAGCGTATACGAGCTGGAGGAATGGGGCTTGGAGGAGTTTTAGTAGATGTAGGTCTTGATAGTATGGCAGAAAACGGTAAAGAGAAAGTAACTGTTAAAGGTAAACAATTTCTAGTTGAAGAAGCTCTTAAAGCAGAAGTCAGTATTATTTTTGCAAAGAAAGCTGATCCATTTGGAAATTTGATTTTTGACAAGAGTGCAAGGAATATGAATCCTCATATAGCTATGGCAGGAGATATTACGATTGTAGAAGCGGAAGAAATTGTTCCACTTGGCTCGTTGAATCCTGAGGAAATCGTAACTCCAGGTGTGTTTGTTGATTACATAATTTCATCAGAAGGAGTGAACTGGAAATGGGCATGGGAATAGACTTTCGTCAAAAAATTGCAATGCGAGCTGCTAAGGAAATAAAAAACGGAATGATCGTAAATTTAGGGATTGGAATTCCATCCATTGTTCCTGATTACTTACCGGAAGATGTACATGTTATGTTCCATGCGGAAAATGGCGTTATGGGAATTGGACCGAGTCCCGAAAAAGGGAAAGAAGATGAAAATTTATGTAATGCAGGTGGTTTCCCAATCACTGTTTTAAAAGGTGCTAGCTATTTTGATAGTGCTACTGCTTTTGGCATTATACGAAGAGGTTTACTAGATTTAACGGTACTAGGGGCATTGCAAGTTAGTGAAAAAGGAGATTTAGCAAACTGGATTGTACCTGGAAAGCGTGTACCAGGAATAGGTGGGGCGATGGATTTAGCTCAAAAGGCTAAAAGAGTAATAGTCGTTATGAATCATACCGATAAAGCTGGGAATCCAAAAATTGTGGAAGAATGTAGTTTACCATTAACTTCTAAATCCTGTGTTGATTTAATCATAACGGAAATGGCTGTCATTGAAGTAGTCGATGATACTTTAGTGCTTAAAGAACTAATGAGTCCATATACTGTAGAGGATGTAATCGAAAAGACTGGTGCGAAACTAGAAATTAGTACGGATTTAAAAATGTTTATATAGAAAAGGGTGAAGAGGATGAGTCATTACAAAAAAGTTATTCAAGATTATATAAGCGAACATAAAGATAAAACAATTGAACTCCTTAAACAGCTAGTAATGGAAAATAGTGTGTCAGGTAATGAGAGTAAGGCACAAGCAATTGTCCTTGAAAAACTGAGAGAGCTTGAATTGGATTTAGACGTATGGGATCCAGATCTAAAAGAAATGAAAGAGCATCCTTATTTTATTTCAACAAGAGACAGTTTTACTGGTAGTCCTAATATTGTCGCTACGCTTAAAGGAACGAGTGGAGGAAAGTCCATGATCTTAAATGGACATATAGACGTTGTTCCAGAAGGGAATATTCAACAATGGACTTACCCTCCATACGGTGCAAACGTTGTAGATAACAAGCTTTATGGGCGTGGGGCAACTGACATGAAGGGCGGAAATGTTGCGTTAATTTTAGCAATTGAAGCAATAAAAAGAAGTGGAATTACGCTAAAAGGTAATGTTTATTTTCAAAGTGTAATCGAAGAAGAGAGTGGTGGTGCTGGTACACTTGCTACAATTTTGCGAGGATATACAGCTGATGGTGTTATTATCCCTGAACCAACAAATATGAAGTTTTTCATTAAGCAACAAGGATCAATGTGGTTCCGTCTTAAGGTAAAAGGTAAGGTCGCACATGGAGGTACTCGTTACGAAGGTGTAAGCGCTATCGAAAAAAGCGTACTCATCATTCAACAAATCCAAAAACTTGAGCAATTACGAAATGAACGAATAGCTGATCCGTTATATGATGGAGTACCGATTCCGATTCCAATTAATATTGGAACAATTCATGGTGGGACATGGCCATCTTCTGTATCTGATCTAGTGACTTTAGAAGGAAGATTCGGAGTAGCGCCAAATGAAAGATTAGAAGATGCGAAAATAGAATTTGAGAATTGGATCGATAATATTAAAAATCTTGATGATTGGTTCGTAGAAAATCCTGTAGAAGTAGAGTGGTTTGGAGCAAGATGGGTTCCTGGTACCGTTGAAGCTGATAGTGAATTAGTGCAAACTTTGCAACAAAACTATCTTGAAACAATCAAACAAAACCCAGTAGTTGAAGCTGCACCATGGGGAACTGATGGAGGATTATTTACACAAATTTTAAACATTCCAATGATTGTTTTTGGTCCAGGGGAGACAAAAGTAGCTCACTACCCAGATGAATTTATTGATTTAGATCAAATGTTTTTAGCTGCAGAAATTATTGCCTGTACATTAATTGACTGGTGTGGAGTTGAGGGCCAACAACATGAAGGTGAGGGAGTATATGAAAACGAAAAAGTATTATGAAACAATTAAAGTTCAACAGGAAAACTATTATTTCGAAGGTGCTTTAGATTATTTTAATGAGCGAATCCGAGTTGATTTTTACTTAGGGAATGTATCACTACTAATTGAGAGAATAGAAAAACTAGCAAAAGAATACAAATTTACTAAGTTTATTATTAAAGCAAGAAGTGAACATTTATATTCCTTCCTACAATCAGGATATATGATTGAATCTGCACTGAAAGGCTATTTTCAAGGTAGTGATGGCTTTTTTGTCACGAAATATGCTAGCCAGGATAGAAGAAATAGTCTTTATTGGGCCGCTGGAGATGACATTTTAGATGCTGTTTTAAAGAGTGACAGGTCAAAAGAAAAAGTAATTCCGGACGATTATGTTTTACGAAGAGCTGAAAAAAATGACTCAACAAAACTTGCTAAATTATATGGTCAAGTTTTTAAGGTATATCCTACACCTTTAAATGAATCGGCTTATGTTGAAAAGACGATGGATGAAGGGACGATTTATTGGATTTATGAGAAAGATGGAAATATTGTAAGTGCAGCATCTGCTGAAGTGGACTTCAGTCAAAGAAATGCCGAGCTAACAAATTGTGCAACACTTGAAGAGCATCGTAAGCATGGATTGATGAAGGAGCTAATGAAGAAGTTGGAACAGGATTTAGTAAGCCAATCAGTTTATTGCTCTTATACGATCGCGCGATCATTATCATATGGAATGAATGCAGCCTTTCATCAATTAGGGTATCAGTATACTGGAAGAATGACAAACAACTGCTATATCTTTGATAAATTAGAAGATATGAATGTATGGGTGAAGGATCTTTCAAAAGTAGTCTTTTAATGTCAAGCTGCCGAAAATTGAGCGTCGAATTGCCAAGTTTTCGGCAGTGAAAGGATGGTTATGAAATGAACGCAACAATTCCAACTAATGAAATGATTAGTGCCATATTAAATAGTATCGATGAATCAATACACGCAGTCGACAAAAATGGAATGACTATATTTTATAATCAAGTTGCGGCTGACCATGACGGTGTTTCAGTTGAAGAGGTTCTGGGGAAGCATGTACTAGAAGCTTTCCCTTCTTTAACGAAAGAAACAAGTACCTTATTGAAAGTACTAGAAACAAAGCAAGCGATTATTCAACAGCCTCAACGCTATGAAAATATTAAAGGCCATTTTATTGATACAGTTAACACGACAATTCCAATTATTTTGGATGATCAATTGATCGGTGCTGTTGAAATTGCAAAGGATTATTCTACAATTAAAACGCTTGGTGAGAAGGTTTTAGACTTACAAGCGAGAATTAAACCGCAAGTGAAAAAAGGAAAAGCTAAACAAATTCACTCATATACGATCTCAGATATATTAACGGATGACCCTGCTTTAAAGGCCGTTAAAAATCAAGTAGAAAAGGTAGCAAATGCAGACTCTGCAGTACTGGTAGTTGGTGAAACTGGAACTGGAAAAGAACTTTTCGTACAGTCAATTCACCATTGTTCAAATAGAAGTGAAGGCCCTTTTATTGCTCAAAACTGTGCTGCTTTACCAGAATCATTATTGGAAAGTATACTGTTTGGTACGACAAAGGGTAGTTATACGGGAGCGATAGATCGAGCAGGGTTATTTGAACTTGCAGATGGTGGAAGCTTGTTTTTAGATGAACTAAACTCAATGCCATTAGAGCTTCAAGCCAAGCTACTAAGAGTACTAGAGGATGGAGTTGTTCGCCGAATAGGTGATCAAAAGACTCGAAAAGTTAATGTAAGAGTAATCGCTGCAATTAATGAATCACCTTTAGATTGCGTTCAAAATGGTATCATGCGACCGGATTTGTATTATCGTTTGAATGTGTTCTCTTTGTTCATACCTCCTTTAAGAGAAAGGAATTATGATATCGAGCTGCTCACATCTCATTTTGTTGAGCAATTTAATGAACGATTCTCAAAGAATATTCGAAATGTAGAACATACTGTATTTGAGTTATTCCACCAATATAATTGGCCTGGTAATGTCCGAGAACTAAAGCATACGATTGAGCATGCTATGATTATGGTAGAAGGGCATACTCTTACGGTTAAACATCTCCCGATTCAACTACAACATATTAAGAAAAGTACTGAAACAAAAGGAGTTCAGCCTTTACGTACCGCGATGCAGGAAATGGAAATTTCACTTATTAAACAAGCATTGCTACAAACGAATTCTAATATTCAACAAGCTGCAGCGCTGCTTGAAATACCTAGGCAAACTCTTCAATATAAGATTCAAAAGTTAAATATTGTAGTATAAACTACTTTTTAATCTTCAAAAAAATCTAGTTTTAGCACTTCATTCAATAGCCAAGCCGCCTAATTTTAGGCGGTTTTATTATTTTTGTTTCATCTTGGGAAGATCCCAACTTAAGATTTTAACTTTAAAAAATAAAATAACAGGCTGAATAGTTTGAATTTTCTATATTTGTAGCGTTTTTATGAAAGATTTGTAAATTTTTGGCACGGCTCTTGCTATATATTAAAACAAACAGTTTGAAAGGGGATGTAAGTATGGTAAATGCAGTCTATGCTCCAAAAAGACATTGGAAAGAAGTTGAATTATGGAAAGATGTAACAGAAGAACAATGGAATGATTGGGTTTGGCAACTTACAAACACCATCAAATCATTGGATGAGTTAAAGCAAGTAATTAACCTCACGCCAGACGAAGAAGATGGGGTACGAATTGCGACAAAAACAATTCCACTAAACATTACCCCATATTATGCATCGTTAATGAATCCGGATGACCCACGTTGTCCAGTTCGTATGCAATCAGTACCAATCTCTGCGGAGATCCATAAAACGAAGTATGATTTAGAGGACCCTCTTCATGAGGATGAAGATTCTCCAGTACCTGGCTTAACACATCGTTATCCAGATCGTGTCCTATTTTTAGTAACAAATCAATGCTCAATGTATTGTCGTTACTGTACTAGACGTCGCTTCTCAGGACAAATTGGAATGGGAGTTCCAAAGAAACAGCTTGATGCTGCTATTAATTACATTAGCAAAAATCCTCAAGTACGAGATGTACTTATTTCAGGTGGAGATGGTCTTTTAATTAACGATAATATTCTAGAGTATATTTTAAAAAATTTACGTGAAATTCCACATGTGGAAATTATCCGTATTGGTACAAGGGCACCTGTAGTATTCCCACAACGTATTACTGAAAATCTTTGTAATATCTTAAAAAAATATCATCCGGTTTGGTTGAATACTCACTTTAATACTTCAATCGAAATTACAGAGGAATCGAAACGAGCTTGTGAAATGCTTGCAAATGCTGGTGTACCGTTAGGAAACCAAGCCGTAATCTTGGCTGGAATTAACGACAGTGTACCAATTATGAAAAAGCTAATGCATGATTTAGTTAAAATTCGTGTTCGTCCATACTATATTTATCAATGTGATTTATCAGAAGGAATTGGACACTTCCGTGCGCCTGTTTCAAAAGGTTTAGAAATTATGGAAGGATTACGTGGCCATACTTCTGGATATGCAGTACCAACATTTGTAGTAGACGCACCGGGTGGAGGAGGAAAAATTTCTCTTCAACCAAATTACTTAATTTCTCAAAGTGCTGATAAAGTTGTTCTTCGTAATTTTGAAGGTGTAATTACTACTTATCCGGAACCACAAAATTACGTACCAGGTAGAGCAGAAGCATACTTTAAAGAAATTTATCCTAATATGGATGAAAAACGTTCCAATGCAGGAATCGCGGGATTAATGAATGAAACAAAATTCAATCTCGTACCAGAAGGTTTACAACGTATGGAAGTTCGTAAAACATATGCAACAAACCCAGAGCATGCTTCTTTGAAAGATAAGCGTGATAAACGCGACGAATTAAAAGAAAAGAAATTCCAAGCACAGATTACAAAAATCCAAGTTAGTGAAAAGCTAGTAGGCAGTGCGCAAGGAGACACTGAATGATGAAATGTCAGTGGTGTGAATCAGCTAACATAGTTGAATCAACAAATACGGTCTACTGGGAACTTCCTGATGGTACGAAGGCAATTGAGATTAAAGAAACACCATGTATCATTTGCTTAGATTGTAAAATAACATATCAAACAGATGATACTGTTGGTGCAATTGAGGAGCAATTATACTTAATCGACACTAAGCTACTTGGTAAAACAACTTCATATAATGAGTTGATCGAGCAACAAAGATTATTAAAGAGAAATTATTTTGACTTTTCCAAATAAGAAATGAGAAGCGACTATTCGCTTCTCATTTTCTCTAATGTTCAAACTTCCCTTCCTAAACATCCAATGGACATTTGAAAAAAAGCAGAAAATTATCGAATCCAAAAAACGACTGAAAAGGAGTATTTTAATGAAAAATACGGTAAACAAAATTACAGTCATTGATTCTGAGAATCATATTCCTTCTATACCTCATGAGTTAAAGCGTGGATTAAAACCCCGTCATATTACAATGATTTCACTAGGAGGAACAATTGGAACAGGTCTATTTTTGGCAAGTGGAGGTGCAATCCATAATGCTGGACCAGGTGGTGTTCTCGCGGCTTATATAGCGATTGGAATAATGGTGTACTTTTTAATGACAAGCCTTGCTGAGATGGCTACATATATGCCAGTTGCCGGATCTTTTAGTACATACGCAACAAAATTCGTTGATCCTGCACTTGGTTTTGCACTTGGTTGGAATTACTGGTATAACTGGGCAATTACGATAGCAGCTGAATTAGCTGCAGTTACAATGGTTATGAAATTCTGGTTACCACATACTTCCTCACTCTTATGGAGTTCATTATTTTTAGTTATTATCTTTCTGTTAAACTATTTGTCTGTTAAAGGATTTGGGGAATCTGAATACTGGTTTTCTATTATAAAAGTTGTTACAGTAATTATTTTTTTAATTTCGGGATTTTTAATGATTTTTGGCATTATTGGTGGAGAAGCAGTAGGGTTTAAAAACTTTACAGTTGGTGATGCTCCTTTTCATGGAGGATTCATGGCGACACTTGGAATCTTTATGGCAGCTGGATTTTCTTTCCAAGGGACCGAGTTATTAGGGGTAGCAGCTGGGGAGAGCGAGGAGCCAGAGCGAAATATTCCTCGTGCGGCTCGCCAAATATTTTGGCGTATTTTATTATTTTACGTATTATCTGTATTTGTAATAGGTCTACTAATACCATATACAAATCATAATCTAGCAAGTGGAGATGTAGCTGTTAGTCCATTTACGCTAGTTTTTGATAAAGCTGGCATTGCATTTGCAGCGTCTGTAATGAATGCAGTGATCTTAACGGCGGTTTTATCAGCTGGAAACTCAGGAATGTATGCTTCAGCTCGAATGCTGTGGGATATGGCTCGTCAAGGGAAAGCTCCAAAAGCATTAGGTAGATTAAATAAAAGGGGTGTACCTGTTAATGCATTAATCATTACAGCGGCAGTCGGTACATTAGCATTTTTAGCTTCACTATTCGGTGATGGAGTTGTTTACGTTTGGTTACTGAATGCTTCAGGTATGTCTGGTTTTATTGCTTGGCTTGGTATAGCAATTTGTCATTATCGATTCCGTAAAGCCTACGTAGCACAAGGGAAGGATTTAAAAGACCTACCGTATAAAGCAAAATGGTTCCCGTTCGGACCAATATTTGCTTTCGTACTATGTGGGGTCGTTATTCTTGGACAAAACTATTCAGCATTTATGGGCAAAGCAATTGACTGGAACGGTGTACTTGTTTCATATATAGGTTTGCCATTATTCCTTGTTTTATGGATTGGATATAAACTAATAAAAAGAACAAAAATTGTTCAGCTTAATGAGTGTGATTTGGAGAATTGAGTGTGAACAACATATTTAAGATCTAGCTTTTAATTGAATAGTAAATTGTTTGGAGATGTAATTCGTATTTGAATTAGCATCTCTTTTTTTATCTGAAAATTCGGTATCATTTATAATATAAATCTATATAGATCGAAGAAGTACTAAGTTGAAAAGCTACATTTTAAAAGACTAATGGGAGTACTCAGTCATTCCTCCATTTGAAGAATTTGGAATAAACTAGCAGAGCAAAATAGTAAAAAGTACACTGGTCTTTGTAAGTATATAGCAATCCTATACTCTTACAGAATCAAAAAATAAAAACATCTTGTTAATAAATATGATACTTTCAGGAGAAAAACCAAGACCTAATAGTGGTAAATGCGTTGCACCATTGAGGCGATTGGTGAAGCAATCGAGGATGGTGTCGAACTGATGGGTTACACTCCATGGGGATGCATTGACTTAGTAAGTGCGTCTACAGGTGAAATGTCTAAACGTTACGGCTTTATTTATGTAGACAAACAAGATGATGGAAGCGGAACTTTAGAGCGCAAAAAGAAAAAATCATTTTATTGGTACCAAAATGTTATTCAAACTAATGGGGAACAACTTGATTAATTAAAGATATAAAAAATAACGTACATATTTGTATATGAATATGTACGTTATTTTTATATTAATCTATTATTTTATAACTCCATACTTTAAACATCTAAATCCTTCTCTAAATTAATACCAATTTTCCCTTCCTGTATTCTGGATCTGAATAGAGTCCAGTAAATAACTATTCCAGCAAGAAATAAGTAAAGGATTACTTTAGTAGTTGGTAGGAAATCTTTTGGGAGTGTTAAAATACCAACTTCAAATACTAACCAAATAATCGCAAGAATCGTCACAGGTAGTCGCCATTTTCCTAACTTAAAACCATCTGTATCTGGTAAGGTCTTAATTTTAGTAGCGTATGAGATTACAGTAATTAAGTAAATTATGGCCGGAAGAGCCGCCGAAGTACCTATTAATAATGATAGTTTCCCGAAATAGAATACAGCAATAATGCCTAGTACAGAAACTAAAATTATCGCATTGTACGGTACATTGTGTTTTTTATCTACCTTTTTAAACACATTTGAAGCGAAAAACACATTGTCTCTTGAAAGAGCATAAATAAGTCGAGAAGCAGAAGCCATAATGATTAATCCGCAAGCAAAAATTGACACAATAACTAATGCAAGGAAGAAGTCAGCAACTGCAGTACCCAAACGTGATTGTAAAATATCAGAAATAGGGGAAGCAGAAGCCATGATACTATTAATATCTTTAATTCCCGAAGTAACAATGATTAAGAATACAAATCCAATTACACCTGCAAGTAACATAGAGTAAACGATGGCCTTAGGTACGGTTTTATTAGCATCAACTGTTTCTTCTGCTAAATTTGCCGCAGCTTCAAAGCCTACTAATGTATAAGAGCCCATTACGACTGATAGTACAAATGCTGTTAAATAGCTTCCATTTGAGCCAACCTTGTGAGCAGTGTAAGTTAATAATGAAAAATCTGCTCCTTTGAAAAATAAGACAAAGCTTAAAATAATAATAATGCCTATAAATCCGATAACTTCTGTATAGACAGCTGAATTATTAATGATTGTAGCAATCCTTACTCCGTAAATATTTAATAATGCTTGTATAACGATTGTTATTAACACGACGGTTGTAAGAACTGTAGTCGTACTCTTAATACCAATTAAATCAAGAAAAATTGGTGCTACACCATAATCAACAGTAGGTACAACAATAATTAAGTAACATAGCGCTGCCCAACCTGTAAACCAACCAAATCCCCGGTTCGTTAAACGGCTAACCCATTGGTATACATAGCCACTTAAAGGAATTTTGCTCGATAAATCTGCAAATATTAAGGCTACAAGTAAATGTCCCACCATAACAAATGGCCATGTCCAAATTCCAGCAGGTCCGGCTGCTCCTAAAGCAAGACTATAAGAGCTAAAAATACCAGTTGTAATTGAGATAAACGAGAACGCAACTGCAAATGAACTGAAAAATTTTAATGATCGCTGTAATTCCTGTTTGTAGTTAAACGATTGTAAAGCATCTGAATCAATACCTTGTTTACTCATAAATCATCTCCTCCAATTTCGAATATATTTACAGAATTTTCTTATAATTAAACTCGTAGTTAGTCAGATTAAATTAACTAAAAGTTTTATTATCGGCTGGGAAAAAAATCTACATATTTTTCTCGTACCTAAAATTGGGCAGAGTGGTAGTTTATCGTTAACAATGCAACTTCCGTGCCAGTCTAATAGATGTGAGTAATTTAAAGAGATTCGTATAAAAAAGAAGTAAATACTATGAGGTCTTGAATAATGTATGCAGGACTGAATAACGACCAGGCTGATTATAAAAGTAGATTTTAGTGATAAGAAATTCGTTTCTTCTATTAATACTTACTAATTTCAAAGCAATAGTAGCTGTTCTTTATAACGTTTACAAAAAATTAGTATTTTGGCATAAAACTTGCAGTTCTAGAAAAAGACTTATTTAAATATTCAAAAAAAGGAGGTTTCTGTCGGAAAAGTAAGAATTATAAGGAAGTGGTTATTTCGGTGTAAGCGCTTAATCTAAAAAACGAAGGGGATATGATAGGTGGAAAATAAAACACAGTTAAAAAGATCCTTAAAGTTATGGCAAGTAGTTATGATGGGGTTAGCCTATATGACCCCTATGGTTGTTTTCGACACATTTGGAATTGTTTCTGATGTAACTAATGGTCACGTACCAAGTGCATATATAGTAGCTCTAATAGGAATGTTATTTACAGCTGTTAGCTACGGCAAGTTAGTAAGAGTATTTCCTGAAGCTGGGTCTGCATACACATACACCCAGAAAGCGATCAGTGGTCACTTAGGTTTTCTAGTTGGCTGGTCATCATTACTAGATTACTTGTTCCTACCTATGGTAAATGCTTTGTTAACGAAAATTTACTTAAACGCACTTTTTCCAAATGTTCCAACCTGGATATGGGTAGTTGGGTTTGTAGGACTAGTTACTTTCTTAAACTTAAGAAGTATTAATATGCTAGCGAATTTCAATACTCTTTTTGTATTAGTTCAACTTGTGATTATGGTTGTCTTTATCATTCTAGTTGTTCAAGGATTACATCATGGAGAAGGATACGGCGGATTCAGTATTAAACCACTTTTTAATGCCGGAATGCATTTTGGCACATTAGTAACCGGTGCAACAATCCTTTGCTTCTCATTTTTAGGATTTGACGCTGTTTCTACTTTATCAGAAGAAGCAATCAACCCTGCAAAAACAATTCCTAAAGCAATCCTTTACACAGCTCTTTGGGGAGGCGTAATCTTCACGGTTACATCATTTTTCATTCAATTATACTATCCAGACATATCTAGATTTAAGCATCCAGATGCTGCATCACCAGAGATTGCACTGTATGTAGGTGGCAAATTATTTCAGTCAATTTTCTTATGCATTACTTTTATTAATACACTTGCTTCTGCATTGGCTTCACATGCGAGTGTCTCACGTTTGTTATTTGTAATGGGGCGTGACAAAGTTTTCCCAGATAAATGGTTTGGATTTGTTCACCCAAAATGGAAAACACCAGCATTTAACGTAATTTTCGTTGGTGTGATTTCATTATCAGCAATCTTTTTCAACTTAGTAACAGCCACTTCATTAATTAACTTCGGAGCATTAATGGCATTTACTTTTGTTAACTTATCAGTCATTAACCATTTTTACATTCGCGGAAAGCATAGATCAGTCAAAGGCTTCTTTTCTTACTTGCTTTTGCCTTTAATTGGAGCCGGTTCTGTAGCAATCCTATGGTTCAACATTGAAAAAAGCTCATTAATAATGGGAACAGTTTGGTTCGTCGTTGGATTATTATATCTAATTTACTTAACTAAGGCATTCCAAATTGCACCTCCTAAATATGAAGAAGAGGCTGCTGTGTAGTAAACTCATAATGAAGAAAAGTCACTAGGAATTTACACCTTGTGACTTTTTTTGTGTCTACTCTGGAATATTTGGTTTGCATTTCCCTTTTCTTTGATAATGCATTTTAAGTAATTCAATTTTGAATAATGATTAATGCAAAATTGAATAATTCATGCATTTAATCATATTTTCACTAAAGGGCCATTTAGGCTAATGAAGGACAAAAACACTAAAAAGGATCTTTCAAAAAAATAGATGAAAGTCTTGTAATTGCCTTTCTAATAAGCCTTTGTCTATTTTATCACTTCACAAAATAATGATATGAATTCAAGTTGGCACAGGAATTGCTATTAAATTTTTAAAATAACTAATGAGGTGTAGAAAATGAGTTCAAATTTAACCGAAGTAGAACAAAATGAAACGAGTAGTGAACAGGTAGAAATAGATGATTCCCTCCAGGAGTTTAGAGAAACGTTAAATGAAGCAATCGGAATAATGAACTACCCGAGTCAAGTATTTGATTTCCTTAAAACACCAATGCGATTTTTAGAATTTAGTATTCCCGTTCAAATGGATAATGGTGAGACAAAAGTATTTCAAGGATATCGAGCTCAACATAACGATGCACTAGGACCTACAAAAGGGGGAATCAGATTTCATCCTGATGTAACGCCAGAGGAAGTAAAAGCATTAGCTGGATGGATGAGTTTAAAGTGTAGTATTACTGATTTACCTTATGGGGGAGCAAAAGGTGGGGTTGTTTGTGACCCAAGACTATTAAGTATGAATGAGCTAGAAAAATTAAGTAGAGGTTATGTAAGAGCCGTAAGCCAAATTGTAGGACCTACTAAAGATATTCCAGCGCCTGATATGTATACAAACGCACAAGTAATGGCTTGGATGCTAGATGAATATGACCATATTAGAGAGTTTGATTCACCAAGCTTTATTACTGGTAAACCTATAACTTTAGGAGGTTCTGTAGGTCGTGAGACGGCAACTTCAAAAGGAGTATTTTATGCTCTCGAGTTAATAAGTGAAATACAGAAAATCGAGATTAAAAATATGAAGGTTATTATTCAGGGATTTGGAAATGTTGGTAGCTACTTAGCACAATACTTACATGAAGCTGGAGCTAAGGTTGTTGGAGTTTCAGATGTACTCGGAGCAATTTATGATCCAAAAGGTTTAGACATTCCATATCTATTAGACAATCGCGATTCATTTGGAGTTGTGTCTAACCTATTTAAACATGCGATTTCAAATCAAGAGTTATTAGAAAAAGAATGTGATGTCTTAATTCCAGCCGCAATAAGTGGGGTTATTAACAACCGTAATGCGGATAAATTGAAATGCAAGATTGTTGTTGAAGCAGCAAATGGACCGACTACTAAAGAAGCCCTAGAAATTCTTGATCAAAAAGAGATTTTAGTCGTTCCTGATATTTTAGCTAACTCAGGTGGAGTTGTTGTTTCATATTTTGAATGGTGTCAAAATATGCAAGGTTATTATTGGACTGAGAGTACTGTAGATGAGAGATTAAAAGAAAAAATGACAGATAGCTTTTTAAAGGTTTATAAAACATCACAAAAATATAATGTAAACATGAAAATAGCAGCTTATATCGAAGGAATTCGTAAAATCGCTGAAGCTTGTCGCTTGAGAGGTTGGGTAAAATACTAAAACAAAAGGAGAGATCTAGAATGATTGATATTATTTCTGAATCAACGGAAAGACAGCTTGTACACCATTATTGTTTATTAACGCAGAACAATCGTTATGATTTATCAATTGCCTTTTCAAGCCACTTTTATGGAAAATCAATGGTTACATCAATTCAATCTAGTAAAATGGCATTATTATGTTTAGAAGATCTTTATTCTGAACATTATTGGGCTCCTAAATTAGGTATTGCTGAAGAGGATATTTTAGAAATCCAAAATTTCTTTAGCATGGTTTTACCATCTAAACACATTTGCGAGTTATAATACCAGGAATTATTTTTAAAGAAGGATTGATGATTGGCGAGCTTAAAGACAAATGCGAATCACTATCTTCGTTGCAAATCTATACATTCTTAATGTGCAAAAAAAGGAGTGAGTTTTATGTATTATGGAGTCATTGTCAGTGACTACCATGGAACAGTAGAAGAGACTGCTATTCAGAAAGATTCAAGAATTTATGAATGGGAGCCTTTATTCTTTATTAAAACTACAGATGGAATTACTAAAGTTATTCATCAAGGAATAAGTGGTGAAGTTGTTTCATTGGAGGTCTCAAATGGAGACAAAATAGTTCCTGGAATGGTTCTTGCGTATGTTAAAGAGGATTTGTTTGTTACCGCTAGCGATTGAATAGAGTGTGATTAAGAAATCAAGGATGTACAAATGACAACTTTGGCTCACTTAACGGTTTCTCTTTTCTAACAAATAAAGGGTGTCTCTGGTCGAATAAACTTTAGAGACTGCCCTTTCTTTTTGTTTATGTTAAATAGATTAGTAAATTATAATTTTAGATTTTTATGATAAATTTAAAAATTCTGCTAAAATAGGAATGTAGTATGGTTTAGACATAAGGGGGGAAAGAAATGTTATTAATAAATGAGAAACAAATAAGACCAGTCATCGCAATAGATATCGATGAATTTAAAGAAAATGATGAAATCGATTTATCCAATATAAATGAACCCTTTTTATTCTTACGTAAGCAAAACGAGATTTTTGGTTATGTTCAATTAAATAATATTATTCAAAGTAATAATAAAAAGAAAAATATAGCAATTTCAAAGATTACTAGTTCTTCTCAATCAATAAATAGTGTTAGTCGCTTAAGTGAGCAAATTTCATTAACTACTCTTTTTCAAATTATTGGTGAACCGATCTCGATTGTAAAAGAAGAGGAAGGTATGCCAATTGGTTACATACTTCGTGAAGATATATTAGCGGAGCTTTTCAAACAAGAAAATAAAAGTGTGGATTTATTAAAGAGCATTTTAACATCGATACCGATGGGAACATTTGTAGTAGATAAAAATAAAGTAATTGTAAATTGCAATGATGCTGGGTTGAAGATGATTAAATCAACATCAGAAAAAGTAATTAATACAAAAGCAGAAACTATATTCAGCGGCGAACAAGTCGATAATGTATTTGCTACAGGTAAAACAATTCTTAATCAGATTCAAATAAGTGATGATATGGGTGTTCTAGTTGATTATAGCCCAATTTTCGTTGATAACGAGGTTGAAGGAGTTGTCATTGTCGTACAAGATCTCCCAATGGTTGAAGAAATGGCCTCCGAAATTGAATATGTAAAAGATTTAAATAAAGATCTAAATGCCATTTTATCGAGTATTTATGATGAAATACTTGTAGTAAATCGCAAAGGTGAGCTAATCCGTTACAGTGAAAATATAATTCCTGGATTTTGGAATGTAGATTTAAAGGAACTACTTGGAAAGAGTATTTTAGAATTCGGAAACCAAGGACTTTTTACGCCTTCTGTTACAAAACTAGTTTTAGAAAAAAAGAAGAAAGTCTCAATTGTTCAAGAAACAATTAATGGACGTAAAGTACTTGCGGTAGGAAATCCAGTTTTTGATGAGAATATGGAAATTGAACGTATTATTATTGCTTCTAGAGATATTACAGAAACTTCACGCCTAAAGACGGAACTAAAAGAAATGAAGAAGATTTCTGAGCAATATAAAAAGGAGCTTGAAGATATAAAGAGCAAGGATCGTTTTGTTAAAAAACTGATTTACTGTAGTCCAAAAATGGAGCAAATCATCAACCAAGCGAAAAAAATTGCTGATTTTTCTTCCACCGTATTACTGCATGGAGAGTCTGGTGTAGGGAAGGAAGTAATTGCACAGGCTATTCATCAATTAGGAAACCGTTCTTCAAAACCGTTTTTAAAATTAAATTGCGGTGCAATACCTGAAAATCTTCTGGAAAGTGAGCTTTTTGGCTATATTAAAGGATCGTTTACAGGAGCAGATCAAAATAAGGACGGCTATTTTAAGCAAGCAGATGAAGGTGTTTTATTTTTAGATGAAATTGGTGAAATGCCATTGCATTTACAAGTAAAACTGCTTAGAGTCCTTCAAGAACAAGAAGTAATTCCAGTTGGAAGTACAAAGCCAATTAAAGTAAATGTGCAAATTATTGCAGCTACAAATAAAAGACTAGAAAAAATGGTTGAAGAACGTACATTTAGGGAGGATTTGTATTATCGCTTAAATGTTATACCTTTAAATATTCCACCGTTAAGAGAAAGAATTGAAGATATCTCATTATTAGCTTTCCATTTCTTACAGCAATTAAATGAAAAGTATAATAAGAGTTTTCATCTTACGCCAGATGCAATTAACGTATTAGAATTTTATTCTTGGCCAGGGAATGTCAGAGAACTTCAAAATATTATAGAAAGATTAGTCGTCTCTGCAGAAGATCAAATTATTAATGCAGAGGATGTTAATCAATTCTTACCAAATAGCTATGACTTTAATAAATCTAAACCAGTCATTAATAAAGTAATTCCTCTCCAAGAAGCGATAGATTATGTTGAGGAGCAACTTATTGTACTTGCGATGAAGCAATATAAAACAACAACGAAGGCTGCACAGGTTTTAGGCATTAGTCAGTCCTCGGTTAGTCGTAAGTATCAAAAAATAATGAATGAAAAGAATATGAATAGTGACTTTATGTCATTTAAATAAAAAAACGCACAGGGTGCGTTTTTTTATTTCTCTAAATCCCCTATATTTTCAACATTACTATTAATTACTTCAGTCATACTAACTTGGTCCTTCGAGAGACTAAATGCCATGAATATGATGATGAGTCCAACCGCAATGCAAGTTCCTGCAAGCAACATAATAATTCCTCCTTTCATGGTGTTCTAGCCTATGCAATGAATTTTCTTAATATGTCGTTTTACAGAAATAGTTTTAAAAACGTTTAATGATCGTAGATTTTTTACGATTTTCAAAGATTATGCAAAGTGTAATAGTGTTATGCAAAATTGAATAATAATGTACAGGTTATTGAAGTAAAACCTTTATAAATTAGGTGTATTAAAGTTGGCACGGTTCTTGCAAGTTATTAAATTGTTAAGAATTTAAGGAGGGTTTATATACAATGGTCGATGTTCAATTTAAAACAATTGATTTAAAGATGTTTATTAATGGCGAATGGAAAGATTCTAGCAATCATGAGAAACGCCCTGTTATTAACCCAGCAAATGGAGAAGTCATTGCATATGCTCCTGAAGGAACGGTTGAAGATGCGAAAGAAGCAATTGATGTTGCGCGTAAAGCATTCAATGATGGAAGATGGTCTGATTTATCTGCTCAAGAAAGAGCAACTTACTTATTTAAAATTGCAGACAAAATAGAAGAGTACCAAGAAGAACTAACTAAACTTGAAACATTAGATAATGGAAAAACAAATCGTGAGGCTGGTTTTGATGTAGCTGATGCAGCAGCTTGTTTCCGTTATTATGCAGGACTAATTACAAAGCCAGATGGTTTTACTTACCATGTAGCAGATCCTATGCAGGCTATGGTTGTTCGCGAACCAATTGGAGTATGTGGATTAATTGTTCCTTGGAACTATCCATTATTAATGAGTGTATGGAAAATTGCTCCAGCACTAGCGGCAGGTAATACAATCGTTTTCAAACCTTCTGAGGTAACACCAGTGACTCCAAAGAAATTATTTGAAATTTTTGAAGAGGTTGGTCTTCCACAAGGTGTAGCAAACATGGTTATGGGTGCTGGTCCAGTAGTTGGAAATGAAATCGCTGCCAACCCTGATGTTGATATGGTTTCATTCACAGGTGGAACAAAAACGGGCAAACATATCATGAAAACAGCGGCAGATACGATGAAAAAAGTATCACTGGAGCTTGGTGGAAAATCTCCGAATATCATTTTTGCAGATGCAGATTTTGAAACGGCTGTCGATTATGCTCTATTTGGGATTTATGCAGGTTCAGGTCAAGTTTGTTCGGCTGGATCAAGAATTTTAGTCGAAGAATCAATTTATGATCGCTTCGTAGAGCGATTTGTAGAACGTGCCGAGAAAATAAAAGTAGGTCCTGGGGATGTAGCTGAAACAGAAATGGGGCCTCTAGTTAGTAAAGAGCATTTAGAAAAAGTTTTAAGCTATATACAAATAGGTAAAGAAGAAGGCGCAAGACTTGCTTGTGGTGGAAATCGAATCGAAAAAAATGGTTTGGAAAAAGGTTATTTTGTTGAACCAACTGTTTTTGCAGATGTTGAACAAAATATGCGCATTGTCCAAGAAGAAATTTTTGGTCCAGTCGTATGTATTCAAAAGTTTAAATCTGAAGAAGAAGCGTTAAAACTTGCAAATGGCACTGTATACGGTTTAGCGGGTGCTGTCTTTAGTAAAGACGGAGCGAAAGCTTTAAGGGTAATTAAAAAGCTACGTTCAGGCATTACTTGGATTAACTCATACCACCCAACATACAATGAAGCTCCTTGGGGCGGCTACAAACAAAGCGGTGTAGGGCGTAGCCTAGGTACATTTGGACTAGAAGAATTCCAAGAAATTAAACAAATTAACATTAACTTACAAGTTGAACCAATTGGATGGTTTGCAGAATAATTTTAGGCAGTTTTAAGAAGAGACATATAGGAAAGATAAAAATAGATAAAACGACTATAGGAGTGAACAAAATGAGTATCAACTTAAAAAACGAATTAAAAAGTGAAGAAAAAAATGTAACCGAGTACATTAATAAGGTTTTAAGTTTAATAGAAAAAGAGACTGTTACAGAAGAAGACGCTGCATGGATCACAAAGGAAACAGTTGATGGTTTTAGAGAGCACGTAAACCCAGGTTTCCTTGCTTACCGCAAAACGGTTACAGAAGGCGGTCAATTTGCATCTGTTGAATGGTCTGATAGCGGCTCATGCTTTAAAGACGTAAATGGTAAAGAGTATATTGACTGTTTAGGCGGATTTGGGATTTATAATGTTGGTCACCGTCATCCAAAAGTTATCAAGGCTGTTACAGATCAGTTAAAAAGACAGGCACTTCATAGCCAAGATTTATTAGATCCATTACGTGCAATGCTTGCTAAAATTTTAGCAGATATTACACCTGGTGATTTAAAATACTCATTCTTTACAAATAGTGGTACTGAAAGCGTAGAAGCAGCATTAAAGCTTGCAAAAATGTATAGTGAGCGCAGTACATTTGTTTCAACTACACGTGCATTCCACGGAAAAAGCTTAGGTTCTTTATCTGGTACTGCAAAAGGCATGTTCCGTAAACCGTTTTTACCGTTAATTCCTGGATTCCGTCATGTTCCATTTGGTGACATTGATATGATGAGAAAAACATTTGAAACTTGCTCTTTAGTAGGCGAAGATGTTGCAGCAGTTATACTTGAGCCAATTCAAGGTGAAGGTGGAATTATTCTTCCTCCTCCAAACTACTTAAAAGAAGTTCGTGAACTATGTGATGAGTACGGAGCTCTATTAATTTTTGACGAAGTTCAAACAGGTATGGGACGTACTGGAAAAATGTTTGCTGCTGATTTATATGAAGTAGTTCCAGACATTATTTGTCTTGCGAAAGCATTCGGTGGTGGAGTTATGCCGGCAGGAGCAGTAGTTGCAAAAGAAGAAGTATTTAAAAGCTGGTTCCCAAACCCATTTATGCATACAACGACATTTGGTGGAAATCCATTAGCATGTGCAGCTGCTATTGCTACAATCAGTGTGCTTCTTGAAGAAAAATTACCTGAAAGAGCAGAAGTAGTTGGAGCTTATTTCTTAGATCAATTAAAAGAAGCAGCAAAAGGACATGAAGACAAAGTTTTAGAAATTCGTGGTCAAGGTTTAATGATTGGAATCGAGTTCCATCAAGATGAAATTGGCTATGAGGTTTCTAAAGGAATGTTTGATAAAGGGATCCTAGTTGCTGGTACATTAATTAACTCAAAAACAATTCGTATCGAGCCTTCTTTAAAAATTAGCTATGAAGAAGTTGATACTGTAGTAAGTGCATTTAAAGAAATTTTATCTACTATTGAAGTTTAATATTTTCCGCATGTCATGACCGATAATCATGACATGCTTTCATTACATTCAATAATCATTATAGATAGGATGGTGCAATTATGGCAGATCGAAAATTCGTTAAAATCCAAACTTCAATTCCAGGACCAAAATCACAAGAGTTGGTTGCTAGAAGAAATAAAGTGGTTCCAAAAGGGATTAGTAATAATAGTGCAGCATTTGTAAAAAAAGCAAAGGGTGCATTAGTTGAGGATATTGATGGTAATACGTTTATTGACTTTGCAGGTGCAATTGGAACAATAAATGTGGGCCATTCCCATCCTAGAGTAGTAAGGGCGCTTCAAGCTCAGGCCGGCGATTATATTCACACAGGCTTTAATGTCATGATGTATGAATCTTATATTCAGCTTGCAGAAAGATTAGCAGATCTTTCTCCTGGAAGTTTTGAAAAACAAGTAGCATTTTTTAATAGTGGCGCAGAAGCTGTTGAAAATGCAGTGAAAATTGCAAGAAAGTATACAAAGCGTCAAGGAATTATTTCTTTTACTAGAGGATTCCATGGTCGAACATTAATGACAATGACGATGACAAGTAAAGTTAAGCCATACAAATATGGATTTGGACCATTTGCTCCTGAAGTATATAAAGCACCTTATCCATATGTTTACCGTCGTCCAGATCAAATGGATGAAAAAGAATATAGTAAATTTATCATTGAACAATTTGAACAGTTTTTGATTGCTGAGGTTGCACCAGAAACAATTGCTGCAGTCGTAATGGAACCAATCCAAGGTGAAGGTGGCTTTATTGTTCCTGATCTTGATTTTGTCAAAAGGGTGAGAGAAATCTGTACGCAATATGGAATATTATTTGTAGCAGATGAGATTCAAACTGGTTTTGCTAGAACAGGTAAATATTTTGCAATTGAGCACTTTGGAGTTGAGCCTGATTTAATTACAATTTCAAAATCAATGGGTGCAGGAGTACCTATTAGTGGCGTTATCGGTAGAAAAGAAATTATGGAAGCTTCTGATGCTGGAGAAATAGGTGGAACATACTCTGGTAGTCCACTTGGATGCCGTGCAGCATTAGCAGTACTCGATATCATTGAGGAAGAAGGATTAAATGAGCGAGCTGTTGTAATCGGCGAAAAAGTTAACGAGGAAATGCACAAATGGGCTAAGCAATTTGAACAAATAGGTGATATTCGCGGAATTGGCGCAATGTGTGCAATGGAGATTGTAACAAATAAGAAAGATAAAACACCAGATAAAGTGACAGTTGGAAAGATTGTAAAAGAAGCTAACAATAGAGGGTTAATGTTGTTAAGCGCAGGTATCTTTGGCAATGTTATTCGTTTGTTAATGCCACTAACGATTACAGATGAACAGCTTGAAGAAGGACTAGATATTTTAAGGGAGTCAATTGAAGCTGTATTACTACCAGAATTACAATTGGAGGTAAACTCATGAGCCAAATTAAAGAGAAATATGAAGTCTACCCAATGTATATAGATGGTACATGGGTTGGGAACGATCATGAATATTATACGAAGGTTTCAAATCCTGCAACTGGTGCAGTTGTAGGTGCAATTCCAACGGGTGGTACATATGAAGCAAAATTAGCTGTTGATGCTGCTCATACAGCATTTAAAACTTGGTCAAAAAAGACAGCAGAAGAAAGATACCATTTATTAATGAATTGGTATCGTCTGATTGACGAAAAGAAAGAAGAAATTGCTAAATTAATGACCATTGAGCAAGGTAAACCATTAAAAGAAGCATTAGGTGAAACTGTTTATGCAAATGGTTTTATTTCTTGGTATGCAGAAGAAGGTAAACGTGTATATGGAGAAACAATTCCTGCATCACAACCTAATAAACGAATTCTAATTAGGAAAGAACCTGTAGGAGTTGTAGCAGCAATTACTCCTTGGAATTTCCCGGCAGCTATGATTACAAGAAAAGTTGCTCCTGCACTTGCAGCTGGTTGTACAACGGTTATTAAGCCGGCTACTCAAACACCTTTAACAGCATTAAAACTTGCGGAGCTTGCTCATGAAGCGGGAATTCCAAAAGGTGTAATTAATGTCGTTACTGGTAAGTCTTCTGAAATAGGCGATGTATGGCTAAAAGATCCAAGAGTAACAAAGATTACATTCACTGGCTCTACTGAAGTTGGCAAAAAGCTAATGGTAGGAGCAGCAGAGAATGTCAAAAAGGTTTCGCTAGAGCTTGGTGGAAATGCACCATTTATTGTCATGGATGATGCTAATTTATCAAAAGCAGCAGTTGGCCTAGTTCAGTCAAAATTCCGCAATGCAGGTCAAACTTGTATTTGTACAAATCGTATTTATGTACAGGAAAGTGTAGCCGAAGAATTTACATCGTTATTTACAAAAGAGCTAGAAAAATTAAAAGTGGGTAACGGTTTAGAAGAAGGAATTGATGTTGGTCCACTAATTGATGATGCAGCTTTAGAAAAGGTAAAAACGCTAGTTGAAGATGCTACTAATAATGGTGGGAAAATCGTATATAGTGGGAATAAACCTTCAGAGGAAAATGGATATTATTATGCACCAACTATTTTAACAGGTATTACGGATGAAATGGCATGTATGAAGGAAGAAATATTTGGTCCACTTGCACCAATTACTACGTTTAAAACCGAAGAAGAAGTAATTGAGAGAGCAAATAATTCAAATTACGGTCTTGCTGCATATGTTTATACGGAAAACTTAAGTCGTTCGTTCCGCGTTACAGAAGCACTTGAGTACGGAATTATTGGACTAAACGATGGCACACCTTCTGCTGTACAAGTTCCATTTGGCGGTTATAAAGAGAGCGGTCTTGGAAGAGAAGGCGGCCATTTTGGAATTGAAGAATTTTTAGAAGTTAAATATATTTCAATTGGGTTAGACATTTAATAAATCTACTGTTAATACAAAGCGCAGTTGTAAGCCAGTTAAACATTCGATTCAACTATTGTGATTGATCGTTTTACTGGCTTATTAACTAGATTAATAGAGGTGGAAAAATTGCCAGGTGCATTACATGGAATAAAAATCATTGATTTAACAAGAGTACTAGCCGGACCCTTTTGTACGATGATCCTCGGGGATTTAGGAGCAGAGATTATAAAAGTAGAAAGTATAAATAATGGCGATGAAACTAGGGGATGGGGGCCACCTTTCGTTGAAGGTGAAAGCGCTTATTATTTATGTGCGAACCGCAATAAAAAAGGCATAACACTAAACTTAAAAAGTGAGCAAGGTAAAGAAATTTTAAAAAAGCTAGTTTCAGAGGCTGATGTAGTTGTTCAAAATTTCAAACCTGGAACAATGACAAAACTAGGTTTTGGGTATGAGGATTTGAAAAAAATAAAGGAAGACATAATACTAGCGTCCATTAGTGGGTTTGGTAGTGAAGGACCGAATTCAAGTTTACCAGGATATGATTATATCATCCAAGCGATGTCTGGATTAATGAGCATTACTGGTGAGAAAGAGGCAGAGCCAACAAAAGTAGGTGTAGCCATTTCGGATGTTTTAACTGGTCTATTTACATGTATTGGGATTCTTGCTTCACTTCAGAATCGAGATCGTACAGGAGAA
Source organism: Bacillus sp. AFS077874 (assembly GCF_002566505.1). Taxonomy (NCBI): domain Bacteria; kingdom Bacillati; phylum Bacillota; class Bacilli; order Caryophanales; family Bacillaceae; genus Bacillus; species Bacillus sp. AFS077874. Next base: position 196,419 of record NZ_NUYF01000013.1, on the reverse strand, counting down.
GGTCAGGAAATCGATATTTCATTGTTTGACTCTCAGCTAGCTGCTTTAGTAAATGTAGCTAGTAATTATTTATGTAGTGGAATTGTACCTGAACGAATGGGAAATCAACACCCAAATATCGTTCCATATCAAGTCTTTACTGCAAGTGACGGTGAATTAGTCGTTGCGGTAGGTAATGATGAACAATTTAAAAGGTTTACATTACTAATTGATGAACCAGACTTAATGGATGAAAAATTTGAGACAAATACGGGCCGTTTACAGCATAGAAAACAAATAGAGCAATTAATTCAAAATAAGTTGAAGTTGAAAAGTAAAAATGAGTGGAAACAATTATTAGATCAAATAGGGATTCCAAATGGCCCAATAAATAATGTGAGTGAAGCCCTACAGTCTGAACAAGCTAAATCGAGAGAAATGGTGTTGGAAGTAAACCATCCTTATATAAAGGATCTAAAATTAGTCGGATCACCGTTAAAATTATCAAAAACACCAATTGAAGTATTAAGACACCCGCCTTTACATGGTGAGCATACAGAAGAAATAGTAACTAAACTAGGGTATTCTCGAATTGAAATAGAAGATATGAAACGAAATAAAACAATTTAAGGAGGAAATAAAAATGGATTTTTCATTATCTGAGGAACAAATTAGTGTAAGGAAAGTAGTCAGGTCATTTGTAGACAGAGAAATTATCCCATTTATAAAAGAATGGGATGAAAAAGGTCATTTTGAAGCGAATATTCTAAAACGACTTGCAGATTTACAACTAATGGGTGTATGTATTCCAGAACAATACGGTGGAGTAGGAATGGATTATAACACATTAGCGATTGTATGTGAGGAATTAGAGCGAGGAGACACTGCTTTCCGTACTGCTGTTTCAGTACATACTGGTTTAAATAGTATGACATTACTACAATGGGGAACTGAAGAACAAAAGAAAAAGTATCTTGTTCCTCAAGCGCAAGGTAAGAAAATTGGTGCGTTTGGATTAACAGAGCCAAATGCAGGATCAGATGTAGTAGCAATGGCAACAACAGCTGTAAAAGATGGAGATAGTTACATCATAAACGGATCAAAAACATGGATTTCTTTATGTGATGTAGCGGACCATTTCTTAATTTTTGCGAAAACAAATCATGACTTAAAGCACAATGGAATTTCTTGCTTTATCGTAGAACGGACTTTTGAAGGCGTTTCCACAAAAGCGATCAAAGGAAAAATGGGTATTAGAGCAGGGAATACTGGTGAAGTATTTTTAGATGATGTAAGAGTCCCGGCTGAAAACTTACTAGGTTTCGAAGGTGAAGGATTTAAAATTGCAATGTCTGCGCTTGATAACGGACGATTCACAGTTGCAGCTGGTGCTTGTGGATTAATTCAGGCATCACTTGAAGCAAGCGTAAAATACTGTAATGAGCGAAAAACATTTGGAAAAGAAATTGGAAAACATCAATTAGTACAACAAATGATCGCGAAAATGTCATCAAACCTTGAAATCTCACGTCTATTAGTTTATAAGGCTGGTTGGTTAAAAAATAATGGAAAACGTAACACTAGAGAAACGTCTCTAGCAAAATGGATCTCTTGTAATGCTGCAAATGAAGCAGCAAATGATGCAGTTCAAATTCACGGTGCATACGGATTCTCAAACGAATTCCCAGTAGAACGCTATTTAAGAAACTCAAAAGCACCTGTTATTTACGAAGGAACAAGAGAAATTCACACAATTATGCAAGCTGAATATGACCTTGGTTATAGAGAAGATAAAGTGTTAAGAAAAATGCTTCCAGCTTGGCCATTTGAAGAAGTTACGGTTGAAACGGTAAAATCTTAAAATTGAATTTTTGTTTAAATACTAGTAATAAGACTGTCCGTTAAAGACAGTCTTATTTAAGTTATCTAATATGAGAACGTAACCTAAATTGTATCTGCTTGAAAATATCATCAACTTGATCTAGTTCTAAAATGATTTTATCGTATTTGTGGTTATTTAACGTTAAAACTAAATTTCCCTTATTAGTATTTGTAGCAACAAAATAATTCACTCCGTCTTTTTTGAAATGGCCATATTTAGATGCGCCTAAGTGTGTACCGTAAATTTTCCAAAGAAATTCATGTATATCCTCAATAGAAACATCACTGATATCACTATAGGGAACTTCTATTGTATGTTTTAACCCTAATATTGTTTCAAAACTAGAAAGTGAAATGATTAATTTATCTTCTTCAAATAAAATTGTTTTCATAAAATATCCCTCCTTACTTCTTATACGACCAGGGACTGCATATCGTTCATTTATATTTTAATTTCATTATTAATACATAGGTGTACTTTTTACCGAAACCATTTATTTTAAAACTAAACAAACGTTTAATTAAATAGATAATCAACGATTTTATCGTATATTGACTGGAATAAGTAGGCTTAGTATTAGTAAAAATCGAAAAAAAATTGAACGATAAGATAATTTTTTTTCATAGCAAGTGAATGCTAGGGAATGATATCATCTAAATAAAAAAATTTATTTACTATTCTCAGGAGAGGTACGTAAAATGGATCAACAAGTACAAACTTATTTTGAAAACCTTGAATCAAATGACAAGAATTTGCAATACGAAGCTTTTGACTATATTATTTCCGTTACAAAAGAAAAAGTAGATTGGTCGTATGAAGTATGGGATCGATTAAAATCGGAGCTAACGCATATAGGAAATCACAAAAGGTCAAGAGCTGCACAATTTCTCTCAAATTTAGCGATCAGTGATCCAGAGAAAAGAATGCTAAATGATTTTCCAAAAATTTGGCAAGTTACATATGATCCAAAATTTGTTACAGCAAGGCATACCTTACAATCAATATGGAGAGTAGGCTTAGCTGGTCCAGAACAAAGAGCAATCGTCCTTGAACATCTAGAAAATCGTTATGTAAATTGCAAAGAAGAGAAGAACGATACATTGATTCGTTACGATATCATTCAATGTATGAGAAACCTTTATGATGCGGTTAAGAATGAAGAGATTAAACAAAAGGCTTTGGAATTGATTCAAACTGAAGAGGATCCAAAATATCGAAAAAAATATATGACAGTGTGGAAATGAAGCAAGAAAAAGTGATTAAAGTACGAAATAAGCTCTATTCAAACGGTTAAAGATATAAAAAAAACGAATTCATATGGAATTCGTTTTTTGAGTACTTAGCCAAGTAAAAATTTGCTAAATTCATCTATTGTTTCAAAATAAAATGTTGATTCATTTTTCATTTGTTGTTTAATTTCAGGAATATTATGTGACCAACCTGCAGCTGCGAAGTCTACGTGACAGGATTTAGCCATTTCCAAACCTGGCTTAAGGTCATCTAACATCAATGCATCTGATTCTTTTAGGTTAAAACGTCTCAATATTTCTTTAATCGGATAAGGATACGGTTTTCTTTGACGCTCAGGTAGTTCCCATCCAAAGATTGCATCTGGGATGAAACCGCAATGCTTCAAGTAATCTCGTTCAATTCGGCTTCGCTCAGAATGAGATACGACTGTTATAATGCCACCCCGTTCCTTAAATTTCTTTATTGTTTCAGGAAATTTCTCGTAAAAGTCAGGTATTGTGGATGAAGTATAGCTTTGCCAAATTTCTTGTTGAACGATCATTTCATCTTCATTGAATTTCATAATGTCTTTACATAAAGAATGAAATCCAGGTTCAAAGCAATATCCTACAAACTCTTCAAAAGAAATAGGTTCATCATTTGGACGAAGTTTTTTAATTGCTTCAACAAAGGATGGGTAGTGAATTTCAGGTGTACTCATTACGGCAGTATCATCATGATCTAAAATGATACATTTATACTTTAAATTCATATAAACCACTCTCAATCTAATCTACATAAGTTTCCTATAGTTTAACATGAAAAAAGAGAAATTGTTTTTTAGTTCATCATCTGTTTAATTAATTCACGATTGCGTTTTTTAAATACTTCATTATGAGATGAAACCATTGCTGATCCACTAGCATCTGGTTGAATATATTGCTTTGCTTTATTTACGGCATTAGCAGCGTCTTGAAATGCGCCAGCAATTAATTGTAACTTTCCTTCATGCATTAAAATATCTCCAGCTGCATAAATCCCTTCAATCGAAGTTTCACTCGTTGTATTCCCTTTAATATAGAAATCTTGAATCATTTCTACTTTTATTTCACTGTTATTTAATAAAGAAGTATCTTGTTCATAACCGTGGTTTATGATTACTTCGTCAATTGCCAAATGAGATATTTCACCAGTTTCGTTATTTGTTAATTCAACTTTTTCTATTTCTTCATGATTTTCACAAGCAATTAATTTCGTAATTGATGTATTGAAAAGACAGTCTACTGAACTATTCATTAATTGAGAGACTTGTGCTTCATGACCTTTTAGAGCATCTTTTCGGTAAGTTAAATAAACGTTCTTAGCAACCGGCTCTAATTCATTAGCCCAATCAATCGCAGAATTACCACCACCGGAAACGATTACAGTTTTGTCTTTAAAATGTTTAAGTGATTTTACAGTATAGTTTAAATTTGAAACTTCAAATCTTTCTGCACCATCTATTTTAAGCTTTGTTGGGTTTAATATTCCACTGCCAACTGCAACAATAATTGTTTTAGAATAATGCTTTTGACCTGAAGAAGTATGTAAAATAAAAATGCCATTATCATCACGAGTGATCGTGTCGACTTTTTCATTTAATACAACTGTAGGATCAAACGTTAAACCTTGCTGAACGATTTGGCCGATGAATTTTTCACCAGGAATTGGTGGCTGTCCTCCTACATCCCAAATCATCTTCTCAGGATAACAATGAACTTTCCCACCTAATTCAGATTGAAATTCGATTATTTTTGTTTTCATTTCTCTTAAACCACTATAAAAAGCAGAGTATAGTCCAGCAGGACCTCCCCCGATTACTGTTACATCATATAGATCAATTATATTCATTTCCGTCTCACTCCAGAATATTCTGTCATTGATTATCATTCTCAATAAAATATAAACCATTTTTGAGAATTTTTCAATGATTTCACTAAAAAATAATATTGACAATATCAGTAAATAGACTTATATTTACCTAGTAACACCAATTGATAATAATTATCATTATCATTATCATTATCATTAACAGTTTGAATATTATATGAATGGAGGTCCGTTTATGGTTCGGTTATATACTAATGAATTGACCATTGGTTATGGTGATCGTTTGATTGTAAAAGACCTTAATATAAAAATTCCGGATAAACAAATTACAACAATCATTGGTTCAAATGGATGCGGTAAGTCGACTCTTTTGAAGGCGATTACAAGAATAATCTCTCATCTATCCGGAACGATTATTTTAGATGGAGAAAACATTGCTTCAGAGAATACTAAATTACTAGCTAAAAAAATGGCGATTCTACCTCAAACACCAGAGAGTGCAAGTGGTTTAACAGTAGGTGAACTAGTGTCTTATGGTCGATTCCCATATCAAAGTGGTTTTGGCAGATTAACTAAAAAAGATATTGAAGTAATTGACTGGGCACTTGAGGTTACAGGTACAAAGGAATATAAGTACAAGTCAGTTGAATCACTTTCAGGAGGTCAACGTCAACGAGTTTGGATCGCAATGGCGTTAGCACAAGAAACTGAAATCATTTTCCTTGATGAGCCTACTACATATTTAGATTTAGCTCATCAGCTCGAAATTTTGGAGTTGTTACAAAAGCTGAATCAGGAGCAAGAACGTACGATTGTAATGGTTTTACATGACCTAAATCAAGCAGCTCGATTTGCAGATTATATCATCGCACTGAAAGATGGGGAAATCGTAAAAGCAGGTTCTTGCGAAGAAGTTATTACACATGAAGTTCTAAAAAAAGTTTTTTCAATTGATACAGTAATTGGAAGAGATCCAAGAACAAATAAACCAATGTGCATTACATACAACTTACTTAAGGGAGAAGAGAAAAATGAAGAAAGTCTTAATACCATTTCTTTTAATATTCGTGCTAATTATTAGTGCATGCAGTAAAGGAGCATCAAGTACAGAAGGCTCAAAGAATGAACCAAAAAAGTCTGGAACTATTACATATCAATCTCAAAATGGTCCAGTTAAAGTCCCAGCAAATCCTAAACGTGTAGTGGTGCTATCATCGTTTGCAGGAAATGTAATGTCTTTAGGAGTTAACATCGTCGGTGTTGATTCTTGGTCTAAGTCTAACCCGCGCTGGGCCCAGAAATTAAAAAATGCTGAAGTAGTTTCAGATGATAATATTGAAAAAATTATTGAGTTAAATCCAGATTTAATCATTGGTTTAGATAATGTTAAAAACCTTGATAAATTAAAGAAAATCGCACCTACTGTAGTTTATACTTACGGCAAAGTAGATTACTTAACTCAACATATTGAAATTGGTAAATTATTAAACAAAGAAAAAGAAGCGCAAGCATGGGTAGATGATTTTAAAGCCCGTGCACAAAAGGCCGGAGAAGAGATTAAAGCTAAAATTGGTCCAGATGCAACAGTTTCTGTAATTGAAAAATTCGACAAGCAGCTTTATGTATATGGTAACAACTGGGGTCGTGGAACAGAGATTCTTTTCCAAGAGATGAAATTAAATATGCCTAAAAAAGTTGAAGAAAATGCATTGAAACCAGGATATTATGCAATCTCTTTAGAAGTACTTCCTGAATTTATGGGTGACTATGTAATCTTCAGTAAATTTGATCAAACTGATACTTCTGTAGAAAAAACAGATACTTACAAAAATACACCAGCAGTAAAGAATAAGCACGTTTTCGAAGTAAATGGAAGTGAATTCTACTTCAATGATCCAGATACTTTAGACATGCAATTAGAATTCTTTAAAAAGCAATTTTTAGGTAACTAACAAAAATAAGAGTAGGAATTCTATTATTCCTACTCTTATTATTTAGACATTGTCCAAAAAATTTATTGCAGACTGATTGAAAACATTGTCTTTTGAAGCGCGAAGCTACCCTAGTCGGTAATGAGCACTGCTGAAAGCGAGCGTTTGGCGGGCAGTCTGAAGACATTCTATAAAGAGAAGATGAGAGGCTAATGACACAACAAAACAAAGGTTCATTTCAATTCTTTTTTAAATTTATATTGGGGATTATCATTTTTATAGTTATGTTTGTAATAGCGATTGTTTTCGGCGCAGCGGATACAACTATTGGGGATGTATGGAATGCGATTTTTACAAACATGAATAGTCAACAGATTTCTATTATTAGAGAGTTACGGTTACCTCGAGAGGTGGCGGCAATATTTGTAGGGGCAGCTCTTGCGGTGGCAGGCGCTATCATGCAAGGGATGACAAGAAATCCACTTGCAGATCCGGGTTTGCTTGGGTTAACGGCAGGAGCAAATGCAGCTTTAGCAATAACAATGGCTTTCCTACCAAAAGTAAATTATTTTGGGATTATGATAGCTTGTTTTATTGGTGCAGCGGTCGGTTCACTAATCGTTTTTGGTATTGCTACAGTGAAAAAAGGCGGCTTTTCTCCATTTCGTGTTGTTTTAGCAGGGGCGGCTGTTACAGGTTTTTTAACTGCTATTTCTGAAGGTGTAGGGATTTACTTCAAAATATCTCAAAATATTTCAATGTGGACTTCAGGTGGATTAGTTGGTACTTCATGGGGGCAAGTAAAAATGATTACGCCTTTTATCGTAGTCGGTATTCTAGTAGCAATTTTCTTGGCACGTCAATTAACAATACTTAGTTTAAATGAAGAGGTTGCTGTAGGTTTAGGTCAAAATATCCCAAGAATCAAAGCAATCTTATTTGTAGTAATCGTTTTACTGGCTGGAGCGGCAGTTGCTCTAGTAGGAAATATGGCATTTCTTGGTTTAATGGTACCTCATATGGTACGTGGATTCGTCGGAACTGATTACCGATTTATTATACCGATGTCTGCTATTTTTGGTGCTACATTCTTACTGTTGGCAGATACGCTTGGGCGAACAATTAATATACCTTATGAAACACCTGTTGCAGCGATTGTTGCAATGATTGGCCTTCCTTTCTTTCTATTTATCGTACATAAAGGGGGCAAAGAATTTTCATGATACAGCCTGCTATTATTAGAAAACAAAGGTTAATTCTATTGATACTTTTTATACTTATTCTCTTAACAATGTTTATCGGAATGGGAATGGGATTTTCATCAATACCATATAGTAGATTACTTCCAACATTTTTAGGGGATGGTACATTTAAAGAAGAGTTTGTCATCTTTTCAATTCGATTACCTAGAATGATTATAACTTTAATGGCAGGAATGGCACTTGCATTATCTGGTGCAATTTTGCAAGGCGTAACACGAAATGATATGGCTGAGCCTGGAATACTAGGTTTTAATGCTGGTGCAGGTGTAGCTATTACAGTATTCTTTTTATACTTTCCAATTGAAGCAGGATCGTTTGTTTATTTAATCCCAATCGTTGGATTTTGTGGTGCTGTTGTTACGGCAATTATTATTTACTTATTTTCTTATAAGAAAAATTCGGGTTTACAACCTATAAGACTAGTTTTAGTAGGTATTGGTTTCTCGATGGCTCTTTCAGGAATCATGATTGTATTAATTTCATCTGCGGAACGTGCTAAAGTAGATTTTATTGCAAAATGGTTAGCAGGTAATATATGGGGGACAGATTGGCCGTTTATTTGGGCATTCTTACCTTGGTTAATTGTATTAATTCCGTTTACTTTATATAAAGCAAATACATTAAACCTTCTTAATTTAAATGAGCCTGTTGCAATCGGGGTAGGGGTCTCATTAGAAAAGGAAAGAATTGTTTTAATGTTAGCAGCAGTTGCATTAGCAGCATCTGCTGTTTCAGTAACGGGAGGAATTGCGTTTATCGGATTAATGGCACCACATATTGCTAAAAGTTTAGTTGGCCCTAGAAATCAATTATTTATACCCATCGCAATTTTAATTGGTGGATTATTACTAATAGTTGCCGACACAATCGGAAGAAACTTAGTCGATCCGGAAGGAATACCAGCAGGGATTATAGTAGCCCTGATTGGTGGACCTTACTTTGTATATTTAATCCTAAAAAAGGCTTAATCAAGAGAAAAAGACATTGTGAACAACACAAATCGTTCAACCAATGTCTTTTTTTATTTTTAAACAGTTAATTCTTCATTGTAATATTTAATTTGTCCGTTTTTTAAAGATTGAATACGAGCAAGAGATTCAACTCGATAACCACGATCACGCAGAATCTTTCCGCCATCTTGGAATGATTTTTCAATTACGATTCCAAAGCCAACTGTTTTGGCTTTCGCTTGTTCCATGACTGAAAGTAATCCAAGAGCTGCCTGTCCGTTTGCTAAGAAGTCGTCTATTATTAAAACTTTATCGCCTTCGTCTAACCATTTATGAGAAATTGAAATTTCATTTTCTTCTTTTTTTGTAAATGAATATACTTTGGCTGTATAAACATCTTGCTGCATTGTGATTGACTTTTTCTTACGTGCAAAAACTAGAGGGACATTTAAAGCAAGTGCTGTCATTAGCCCAGGTCCTATACCTGAAGATTCTATAGTAACTACTTTAGTTATTTTTTCTTCAGAAAATAAACGAGCAAATTCTTCTCCAATTTCTTTCATTAAAACAGGATCCATTTGATGATTTAAGAAAGCATCCACTTTTAATACATCATTTGCTAAAACGATTCCTTCTTGTTCTATTTTTTTTAGTAATAATTCCATAATGATCCCCCTTAATCTAAACAAAAAACTCAAAACATGTACTTCACTGTATAAAATGAGTGAAGTAACACATTTTGAGTCTTTGATTAATTAGAGCTAAATGTCAGATGTGTTACCACTCATAGTCGGTAAATTTACGGTTAACCGGTAGAAACTTGTGAGCCATATCCTCACTATTATACGAGTGAAATTTATAATTTTAATGAAACTATAACATGTTAATAGATTCTGGTCTAGCAATTAATAGGTGTAAATTATTAGCATTATTGAATACTATTTAATACAGTTTACAAATAAACTTAGTGAATTCCTTTATTAAATCCTGGTCATAAACCGAACCACTTTGTTTTTGAATTTTTTTTAACGATGTTTCAATTGAACATTTTTTGCTATAAGAACGATCATTGGTTAGTGCATCAAAACTATCAATTATTCTAATTACTTTCGAATTAAAATCAATTTCGTTACTATATAAACCTTCATAGCCAGTCCCATCAATATTTTCGTGATGATAACGCACAGCATTTAAAATATCATTATGATATGAAAAATTTTTTAATAAATCATACCCATAAATTGTGTGATTCTTCATTAGATTCCACTCGAAATCAGTAAGAGGACCTCTTTTTGTAACGATTGAATTTGGTATTTTGAGCTTTCCAATATCATGTACATAACCAATAAAATGTAATTGATTGGATTGATGCAAAGAGAGATCTAAATATCTGCTGAATTTATAAGACATTTCACCTACACGCATCCCGTGTAAAAAAGTATCATGATCAAGTTGCCTTAGTAGTTCAACTAACTCATTTGTGACGAATGTTGACCCTTCTTTTATCATAAAATCACCTTTGAATGCTTATTCAAAATAAACTTTATTTTAATAAATGGGCGATATGATTAATATCACGCTGTGAAAGAGTAGAACTAATTACCGCAATTGGAACAATTTCGATATCAATTTGAAAATCAGCAATGATAAAGTCCAAACGTAATTCACTAATCGTTTCAGGCCTCAGTTCGCCGTTTTGGAGTTCAACAAAATGTATTTTATCCCCGAATTCTTTTATTAGTTTAGTTGTTATATACTGTCTTACACCATAACCTTCACTACTTAACAGTAGTACTCTTTTTTTGGCTAATGATAATTTGATGATGATTGCTTGAATATTTAATGTGATTTTAGCAATTACTTCATTATTTACTTCTGGGTATGAAAAGTAATTGCACCAATTACGAAATACAGTTTTTACTTTATTAAATAACTCCGGATAACGTTTTTTAACGTATTCGGAAATGAGACAAGATCGATCAATTCTACCATTTAAAAAAAGAACTAGGGAAAAGGCTTTAAATTGTTTTTGAAGAGTGAGAATAAAATCATTATGATCATGTAATTTTATACTAAGCTTTTTTTCGAGCATCGTAACGAGCTCGTGTAATTCTATAAATTGTTTTTCTGATTTATTATGGTAGCTATTTATAATTTCATCTTGAGGTTCATTATCGCTAGAAAAATAAGGGGATGCAGATAACATTATAGAAAGAGCGTTTAGTTCATTTAATGGAATTGATACTTTATAAATGTTTTCTAGCTGTACGCATATATCAGTTGCAACTGAAAAAAACTTTGAATCCTTAATATTGTTAGAAGGATTTAAATCCAATTGTATATCTCGATCGATTCTTTGAAGCATCGTACCAACATAATAAATATATTTATAGATAGTAGGTGGAAATAAAAGTAAATTATTTTTTTCAGCTGACTTTGTAACTATTTTTTTTATAATAGAAAACGATAGTGAATCATAGGGCCATTTATTTGTATGGGAATATAGACCATACAATACGTCACAGCATAAGATTCTTTTTTGAAACTCATTACCTACAATTTCAAGTGGTGCACGCTTCAAACTTAAATTATACGACTTCAATAAGGTGTCTACCCGTTCGAGAATTTTATATACCGTATTGTGATGCGTATATAAGACTTTTCCTAAATCACTAATGTGTTCAATGTCTTTTATTAGAATAAACATGATTACCTGAAGCGATAAAGAGTTCTTAACAAAAAGTGAACGAACTTGATCAAGCGAGGAATTAATTGGATTTTTAATATAAATACCTTTTCCTTTTATCGTTTCAATATGCCATCCTTCTGGGAATGTTGCATTGATAATTTGTATATCAGTTCGAATTGTTTTCTCAGTGCAATGTAAATTTTTAGCAAGCTCCTCCGTTTTGAACCATTTTTCTTGACTACTTAAAATATCGATTAAGTGTAATCTTCTTAAACTCGCCTTATCCATCTCATCTCCTACTTTGATTTAAAATAATATTTTTACTAACATAAATAAGCTATTGTGATAACAATCACAAAAAGTGTTGTTAAGATAATGTTTTCAAAATAATTTTAAACTTAGATGCTGAATAAGGATATGACTATTTTTACCGTTAAAAACGGTAATAAATATATTTTAATCGACAATCTCCTTTTATATAGCGAAAGGCATATATCATTTTATGAAACTTTATATATTAACTGTTTTTACCTATCAAAACGGTAAAAAAGAGCATTTGAAACTTTAATAAGCAAGGCTATAATTTATTTTGAAAAGGAAATCGTTTAATTTGTGATTGTATACGGATGTGATCATGAGTGTTGCTCTAAATGGAGAAATGAGGAGGCAAATGATGGGTATAGTGTTGCTTTTTTTTATCCTAGGAAAACTTTTGCTAGTTCAGTCTATGTTACATAGTCGAATTACTTTGTTTGGATTATTATTAAGTATTTTTATTATTGTTTTGCTATATTTACTTCCGATCTTTTTAGCATTCAATAAAAGAGAACGATCTATTGGTTATAGTTTTACTTCAATAGTGGTTGGAACTATATTATTAATCTGTATTGTTTATGAAAGATATGCAGTTTTTGTAATTACTACTCTTGATCAAACAGGAGAAATCTCCAAAACAATATTCTCGTTTTTTATGATAGGGGACTTACTTTTCATTTTTGATTTTCTATTATTACTATACCTCATACTATTCAAAGTACTTAAAATAAAGGCAGCGCAATTAATTTTTGGAAAAGAAATCAGGAAAAATAAAAAAGAGATAAAAAAGAATGTATTTTCATATTCACCCCTTAATAACATTAAACTTAATGAAGATTAAGGAATACTGATTTTAATGATGAAGAGTATAGAAAAAATGAAAGACGTACAAAGAACCTCACTTTTGATGTGAGGTTTTTTTGCACTTTCAATCAGTTCAAAATTTTACTAATGAGTAATAAATTGGGCAATTGACTCGGTAACAATGCCCAAGCACTCGACATATTTTGTTGTTGAGAGTCTGCGTTTTAGTAGATTCAAATTAGGGAATCGTATTTATTTTTTATAAGTACGTTATGTTTTTATTCGCTTTCAAATTTTATGTCGGAGGTTATAAAAATGTATGATTTTCAAAGAGAGCTTCAAGAATTAAACGTTGGACAGTTTCAATCAAGTCAAGTAGTTCCATGGGATTATAATCAGTATCAAACTCAAGATGCACGTATGTGCTTTGGTTTTTTCCCTTTTTTTAGTTGCTTTGGTTGTGGAGGTTGCTTTGGTTGTGGAGGTTGTGGAGGCTGTTTCCGTTGCGGAGGCTGCGGTCACTGCGGTCGCTGTCACCGTTAATTGTAATGTTTCATAAAAACTATTTGTCCATTTAGACAATCAACCCCTACTTATTTTATGTAGGGGTTATCTAGTTATGTTATGACATAAGGAATACATAAATTACATAGGATTATGAAGAAAGTATTTATGAAATTCAATGTACAACTCACTGTATCGAAGGGGTTGAAAAGGATGTCAAAATTGAATCCATCTGCACGTTTAAAGATTAATCGAGATACTTTTTTTGTACCTGATGCGAATGGAGGTGTTTATTTTAGGAATAACTTAAGTTCATTTCGAATGGAAGGTACATCTGTTTACCAGTGGATTGAAAAGTTACTGCCTATGTTTAACGGTGAACACTCATTAGATAGTTTAACAAATGGTTTGCCTGACCAATACCGAGAAAGAGTATATGAAATAGGTGAGATTTTATATAATAATGGTTTTGCACGGGATGTAAGTAAGGATCATCCACATCAATTATCTAAAGATATTTTAAATAAGTATGCAAGTCAAATTGAGTTTTTAAATTGTTTTGGAGAGTCCGGCGCATATCGTTTTCAAACCTATCGCCAATCCAAAATATTGGCAATTGGTACTGGAACAATTGTCACTTCGCTAGTTTCAGCATTACTTGAATCGGGGTTAGCGAAATTCCATCTTTTAATAACGAATACTGAAAATACAGATAAAAAACGAATTAAAGAAATTGTAGACAACGCACGGAGGACAGATCAAGAGGTCGAAGTTGAATTTATTAAGAGAAAGAAGCTTTCATTACAAGAGATTGTATCAACTTTTGATTCGATTTTATACGTTTCAGAAGATGATCCTGTTTATGAGCTGAAAATGCTCAATGAGATTTGTAAAAGAGAGAAGAAGAGATTTATCCCAGCAATTTCTTCGCAAAAGATCTGTATGGCCGGACCATTAGTGACTTCAAATGCTGAAGCTTGCTTCGAGTCGGCGTGGAGAAGTGTGCATCAAAACATTCTCTGTGAAGAAGAAACGAACCAGTCATTGTCTGCGATTACATCGGCAATGTTGGCAAATATTATGGTGTTTGAGCTATTTAAGGATATTACACAGTCACGTGAAACAGAAAAAAATAATCAGGTTTATATTATTAACCAAGAGACGCTAGAGGGTAGTTGGCACACATTCTCTCCTCATCCACTAGTGACTGGAAAAGCGAAAGCTAAAATAGTTCATAATTTTGAGGAAAAGTTAGAGGAAAACAAACCTAGTGGAGATCAAAGTAATTTATTAACTTACTTAGGTCAGTTCAATTCACAAGAAACTGGATTATTTCACGTTTGGGGTGAGGGCGAACTAAATCAACTGCCATTAGCTCAATGTCGGATACAAGTAGTAGATCCTCTTACAGAAGGTCCAGTAAAACTATTAACAAGTACGATTTGTACTGAATTAACTCATGAAGAAGCACGAAGAGAGGCAGGGCTTACTGGAGTTGAAATGTATGTATCTCAAATAGCCAGTCAACTTATTATGAATTCAGAGTCCGATGTTGTAGAGTGTATTGAACCTGGGGAATACATCGCAATCGCTACTGGTCAAACTTTTTCAGAAAGTATTTGTAGAGCACTACAAAAATATTTGTCCCAAGAGCTTAATAAACAAACGGGCGATCAAAATCATATTCAAGAAATTAAAGCGATAAAAATTGAAGATGATTGTGCTCAATTTTATTTACAAATATTAAATACAATACATGAATCTCCAAAAATAGCATTAGGAAAAGAGGTTTTTGGATTTCCAGTAGTCTGGATTGGTACAGAAAAAGGCTGGTATAGAAGTGTTGGTTTAAATAGAACAATGGCCTTACAAGATGCACTAAAACAAGTACTTAAGGAATCGCAAAATAAAACCCCACTACTTGCATCAACAGCTATCCAGAGTTCATCAGTTTTAGTGGAAGAAAAGCAAATATCTGAAATGATTATCCCCGAATCTAATCGTGCTGTACATTCTGATCTATTAGTTTCGGCTATCGATATCTTAAAACGAAATAATATGGAGTTACTAACATTGGAGTTTATGCTTGAATCGATTAATGTAGATGAACTTGCGGGAGTTTATGGTGTCTTGTTAAGAGAGGTGAGCTCGATTTGAATTCAACGGTTACCATTTTTGGAGAGGGATTATTAAGTAAGTACACATCCGAAATTCTGTTAAATAAATATAAAATAGTTCAACAGAAAGATTTAAAGTCTCCGGTTTCCGAGGATACTAGTTTAATACTTATTTTGGATGATGCATGGAACCCTAAGATTTATGAAAAAGCGGATGAAATTTTAAGGATAGGAAACGTTCCATGGCTTCGTGCTTGTATATCATTTGGAGAAGGAGTAATCGGACCTTTAGTACATCCTGGGCAAAAAGGATGTATAAAGTGTGCCGATTTTAGACGTTTAATGGCTGGCAGAGAGCGCAGAGAAATGCTAGAAATAGATCATCAGTTATTTGAAGGTGATGGAGTATCGGATGATGTATGGGGTACAAGAACGGGACTTTTACAAATGGCTTATTTAATTGCAGCTGAAGTAGAAAAATTTATGAACGGTAAAGAAACTCGTTTAGAGGAACGTATTTTTTTACTAAATATGAAAACGTTCAAAAGCTCTAATCACTTTTTTTTACCGTATCCCTTATGTCCAATTTGTGGTGAATTAGAAGATGATACTTCTGATTCTGCTATTATTTCACTCGAGCCTAGTATGAAAGTTTCTCCAACTAGCTATCGTAGTCGCTCAATGGATGAATTAAAGAAAGTGTTAGTTAATGACTATTTAGGTCAAAAGACAGGTTTTTTAAATGGAAAGGCATATGATCTAACCACGCCATTTGCAGATGTAGTCGTAAACTTACCGTTACTCCAAGGGGATGAAGGAACAGCGGGGCGTACACTATCCTATGAATCTAGTGAATTAACGGCCATTTTGGAAGGGTTAGAAAGGTATTGTGGCCTCACTCCACGAGGAAAAAAAACGGTAGTACATGATAGTTATAACAATGTAAAAGAGTATGCAATGAATCCCGAAATTGTTGGCACGCATTCGAAAGAGCAATATGCTCTGCCGCGTTTTCCATTTAAGAAGTTTAATCCTAAACGGAAGATTGATTGGGTATGGGGCTATTCATTTTTGAAGGAAGAGCCGATTCTTGTACCGGAGTTGCTTTCATACTATAGTCTAGGATGCGGTCACGGTTATGTGTATGAAACTTCTAATGGATGTGCACTAGGGGGAAGCCTAGAAGAAGCTATTTTCTACGGTATTTTGGAAATTGTTGAACGGGATTCATTTTTAATGACTTGGTATGCTCAGTTGGCTCTTCCTCGACTTGATCCAAAATCGGCTAAGGATCAAGAACTCGATTTAATGATTGAACGCATGCGTTTAGTTGGTGGTTACGATCTTCATTTATTTAATTCGACGATGGAGAATGGGATTCCGAGTATTGTTGCCATTGCAAAAAACCGAAAAGAACATGGTTTAAACCTCATTTGTGCAGCAGGCGCTCATCTTGATCCTGTTCGGGCGGTTAAAAGCGCAGTGCATGAGTTAGCTGGGATGATGTTAACATTAGATAAAAAGTTTGAAGAAAATTATGCTAAAAATATGAAAATGCTATTAGACAATACTCTCGTTAAACAAATGGATGATCATGGAATGTTATATGGTTTACCTCAAGCAGAGGAGCGTCTGAAGTTTTTACTAGATGATAACCGTCCATTAAAGACTTTTGAGGAAGAATTTAAATGGAATACAAACCATCTGGATTTGACGAATGATTTAAAGGATATTCTACAAGTATTTAAACAATTAAAACTTGATGTGATTGTAGTCGATCAAACTACACCTGAAATCAAAAGAAATGGATTATCTTGTGTAAAAGTCTTAATTCCAGGAATGTTGCCTATGACATTCGGCAATCACTTAAAACGATTAAATGGACTTGATCGAGTGTTAAAAGTTCCAGTTAAATTGGGCTATACGAAGAAGCCGCTAAAGCCGGAGCAGCTCAATCCATATCCGCATCCGTTCCCATAGGTGGTGTTCTAGGAGGTCATTTTGGATGAGTTTACAAACATTTCTACACAATCTTCATTTTGATATTGATAAGGCAAATCAAATTGATTGGGAAGTAGATTGGGAGGATGCCCCACTAACTTATAAGCTTTATAAAGATTTACCTACTATTCCACTTTCTCTTAACGTTCCATTATCCTTAAAAGAAAAAAGGGACTCAATTGAGCCGAATTTAGACGAAATAGGCTACTTTCTATGGTATGTATATGGAATAGCTCAAGTTGCTCAAACAGCAATAACTTCCGGCTCCAACGAAATGGTAAATATGATGTCTTCAAACCGAAGATTCATCCCTTCTGGTGGAGGATTGTATCCAAATGAATTGTATTTATATCTTAAGTCTGATCAAGTCTCTTCAGGGATTTATCATTATGATGTTGCTAGACATTGCTTAGTTTTATTAAGAGAAGGAAATTTTGATTCTTATGTATCAAGAGCTTTAGGAAATAGATGTGATCTTCCAAAGTGTTTTGGTACTATTTTTATTTCAACAATGTTTTGGAAAAATTTCTTTAAATACAATAATTTTTCATATCGCCTTCAAGGGTTAGATTGCGGTGTGCTAATTGGACAGATTTTAGAGATGGCTAAACGCTTTGGGTTTAAAGCGGGAGTATATTACCAGTTTCTAGATCAAGCGATCAACCATTTAATCGGCTTAAATGGACGTGATGAAAGTGTATACGGAGTCATTCCACTCTCTATTGAAGAATCTACCTTGATTTCAAAAGATAATGTAAAAAGTAAAAATTTCAATACGATCGATCTAAGTAAAGAGTTACAAACAGTTTCACATAAATATTTAGTAAAATCGAAAAAGATTAAAGAGTTCCCGATGCTAATTAAACTGAATAAAGTATCGATGATCGAATCGACACAAACATTTAGAAAAGTTGATGAAGCTGTTGATGCTTTAGATGGACGACATCGAATAATATTACCTAAAGTGGATCGTCTAACTTATGATTTAGCTACTATATGCAAAGAACGGTTTTCACCTGAGCTTGGCTTTGTTTTACGCCCTATTAGTCAAATAAACCTAGCAACACTACTTAAAGAAGCAACAGCATCCTTCTCATATATAAATGATTTAGATGGATCCTTTAAAAATAGTAAGAACAGGCCAAAATTATATTTATGTTTGTATAAAGTTGAAGGCATTAACAATGGTGCTTATTATTATGATGATCATACCCATACGCTAGTACAAACTAAATTAGGCGATCATCGGATGCAACTCCAATATGGAATGAGTGCCCCTACCGTTAATTTATTCCAAGTGCCAATTTGTATACATGTAGTAGGGAATATAGAACATATAAAATCGACACATAGTTATAGAGGCTATCGAATCCAACAGATGGAAGCTGGCATAATGGTTCAACGTTTACTAATAGCCGCATCAGCATTAGGATTAGGGGGGCATCCACTACTTGGATATAATGTAAAATTATGCGATGAGTTATACAAATTAGACGAAATAGGAAAAACAAGTTTAATTCAAATTCCAATAGGTCATTATCGGAATAGGCCTTGGTTAAAAGGAAATTTGCATAGTTAATAAATCTTAAAAAGCTAAAAACAAAAAACAAGAATACTTTCTGAGTATTCTTGTTTTTTGTTCCAGTTTATAACGTCTGAATAAAATTGAATCCACCAAACCCAATGGTGGCATGGGTTCAATACCCAATCGACATATTTTCGACATACAAAAGTCTCAAAAATTAGAATGAATAGTTCTTTTGAATTAAAATTTTATAGTATAATTAATTTAATTATTATTTAAATATAAAAAACCTTCCAAAAAGAAGGTTTTTTTATTTTATTCTCCAACATATAGATCCTTAGAAAAATTAGTCTATTTAGAGGAAAACATTCTATGAATTATGGCTTTATGTATACCGGTAAAATTATATTAAAACAATATTAAAATGGTTATAAATACTTTTGATTAACATAACATATAATTAAAAAAAATGTCAGATTATAAAACTTTTTGTATAATTAAATCGTCTAATTTTAGTAAAACAAATTTAACTATTTTTCTTGTTAGCTTTTGTTTAATCTTAAACGTTGATTATTAGTAGTTTGATTAAAAGAATTCGTGACGATACTAGAATAAAAATAACCTTTATTAATCATCAAATACTCACGACAACAACTAATTAAAAAAACGATAAAAATTATAGGAGGAGAAAACAAATTGTCCAGAGTTATGAAAAATCGTAGAAAAAAACCAATTATAGGGATCGCAATTTCCTTAGTTTTAGTAGCTGGAGTGGCAGGTACTCTTTATGAACAAAACAAAGAACCAAAAACGATTGTTATTAAAAAGAATGCTAAGGTTAAAAATGACATTGTAAAAAATGATAATGTACTAAATTTTCCAGATTATTATAAAACTACAAAAGAAGATGAATCTGGATTATTAGAAGTGTTAAACGTTGATTCAAATTTAGTCTTAATTAATAAAGATCGAAAGTTACCAGATGGTTATGAACCTAACGATCTTATCTATCCATCCATACCATTAAATGGGGCAGTAAAAGAAAAAACTAGAATGAGAAGTGAAGCTGGACATGCATTAGAGAAGTTATTTGCAGGTGCAGCTGCGGATGGTTATACATTAACAGCAATTTCAGGATACCGTTCGTATGATCGACAAGTTGCTTTATACAATAATTATGTTTCTGTACACGGTGAGGCATGGACGAAGGCATACAGTGCATATCCAGGAACGAGTGAACATCAAACCGGACTAGCCATAGATGTTTCATCGCCGGCATTTGGTAATGCTTTAGAAGTAGGTTTTGCCAAAACGCCTGAAGGAACATGGTTAGCAGAGCACGCACATGAATACGGCTTTATTATTCGTTACCCAGAAGATAAAGTAGATATAACCAAATATCACTATGAACCATGGCATATTCGATACGTTGGAAAAGAATACGCTACTTATTTATATACGAATCATCTTGCACTTGAAGAAGCAATGCCAGCTAAAAAATAAAAATAATAAGGCATGTCTCACTAATTTGAGACATGCCTTTTACTATCTACTGATTGATTAGTGTATTTGCCATACTTAGTGCTTTACGGGTTTGTTTTTGTTTAATGTAATAGTTAAACAATTCTTTTTCCGAATGATTGATTAAATAAACGAATCCTAGTTTTTTAAAAAATGGTAATGAATGATCTGCCATATATTGATGATATTCTTCTTCTTTTTCTAGGATTAAAAGATCTAATAAGGTGAATAAGTTGATAAAAAGTTTGTCGTTTTTCTTGGAAGCAATATCAAATCCTTCACTTACAAACTGTAATAATTCACCCTTAGGTAATAGTTCTCCATAGTATGAGCTTCGTATATATCCTTCTAGGGAAAGTAAATATGGTATAGAATTAGAATCCTTCAATTTCATAGACTCAAAATAGTATTTTTTTGCTAACTCATAATTTTTTCTTCGGTAATATTCAAAGGCTAAATTATGATATACTCTTGCTTTTCGGTCTGATGATTTACAAATTTCACAGCTTTGGATTAAGTTTTCAAAGCCTTTAATCGTCTCTGAAAATTCTTCATTATCTTTAACTTGTATTAGCATAAGCATTTCGGAGTCGATTACACGAAGATAGGAATTAATACTTTTGAAATACTGACGGGCTTTATCAGCATAAAAGTAAGCCATAACAGGTAAATCATTAGAATGGTAAGCAGAAGCTAAATGATAATAATATTCCTCATTTGCATATTCTTCAATATTAATTTTCTTTAAAACCTGAATGGCAAGTAATGGTTCATGGTTCGCTAAGTGATAAATACCTTGCACATGTCTAAAAAGATTTATTTCATAAGGCGACAATTTGTGCTTTATTTTTTTTATTTCATTAATGAGCTCTTTTGCTTCATTCATTAAATTCTTCATTAATAAATATCTGATGCGAAGTAATTTATATTGATTGATATAATTTGAAATTTGAATTAACTCTGCTTGCTCAAGTTCTAAGTTGATTTCTTCTATTTCGTCAAATAGTTGCATTACAATAGACTGCTGCCAACTATTTATACGCATCTTAATATTTTTTAATTTTAAAATCTCATTTTCGATTTTTATTCCAAGTCTTACCGATAGTAGGGCAATAATTTCATTTGCATATTCTGTTTGAGATCTTTCTATTTTACTAATATGTGTACTAGAACAAATTCCTTTCCCTAACTGTTCTTGTGTCATCTGAGATTTTTCTCGATAATATTTTATGATTTTCCCCTCATACATAACAAATTTCTCCCTTTAGAAAACCTTTTTATTAAAAGTTTGAGTAGCAGAAAACCAACGATTCCCCCAAGTTAATAATAAAAATTTCTATTGAATTTAAATGACTTTCTTCCAAACATATCTATAAATTAATAAATTTAGTAAAATATGAGACTTAATTCTAAAAAGAAAAATTAATTATTGATGATTAATGTCGAAATAAGGATTATAAATGAAAATATGGACTGAAAAAACCCCCATTTACCACGAAAAATAGCTAAATTACAATTAAATTATTAGATTTGTCTAACTATTCTAATTCTACATCATTTTTTTATTTGGAGGAATGAAATAGAGTTAGTTAATTTAACCATTTTTTCATATAGTAGATTGTTTTTTACTTAATTTAATTTAAGTTAGTAGAAGGAGCGCATCGAAATGAAGATTAGAAAGAAGAAAATGCTAAACATATTGGTGACAAGTGTATTAACTACAAGCTTTTTTGCATCTTATTTAATGCCCCAAAAAAGGTCTTATGCAACTTCGAACTCTGTAGAATCAATGTTAAAGGGACTAACAGATGAGCAAAGACAATCAATTAAGCGCTTAACACCTCAAGAAGGCTTTATTATTGATCCTAGTTTACTATCATTAAAGGATAAGACTGCGCATGTCATCGTTGAACTAAAAACATCGCCACTAGAAGAGACCCAACAATCAAAATCAAAAGCATCACCAAAAGAAAAAAAACAAAAAGTAAGAGGTGAACAAGCGTTTTTTAAACAGCGATTAACTGAACTTTTCACTGAGAAGGCATCCAAGCAAAAATCAAGCCAAACATTCAACCAACAAGCCTTCCAATTTGATATTAAACAAACATATGAGAATGTATTTAATGGGATGGCAATGACAATTCCTACGAATCAAATTAATACACTTCTACAAACAGGTGTTGTAAAGCGAATTTGGAAAGATAATGAGGTCCGCTTGCCAAAAAATGAGTTATCTACATTAGATCAATCAGAAGGAAAAGCAATACCGCCAGCTCTTCCGCATATTGGCGTTGATCGATTACATAGTGAAGGCCTAAAAGGACAGGGCATAAAAGTAGGTGTTCTTGATACTGGTATTGACTATAATCATCCTGATTTAAAAGATTCATATAAAGGTGGATATGATTTTGTAGACAATGACGCTGATCCAATGGAATCAACGCCTGCAGATCAAAAAGCGTCTGGGGAGCCTGAATCTATAGATGGTAACCCATTTGTAACTGAGCATGGTACACATGTTGCAGGTACAATTGCATCCAATCCAAATAATAACGTGGAATATGCGATGACAGGTGTAGCTCCAAAGGTAGACTTATATGCTTATCGAGTATTAGGTCCTTATGGATCAGGTTCAGATTCAAGTGTTATTGCTGGGATAGAGAGAGCTGTAGAAGACGGAATGGATGTTATTAATCTATCTTTAGGTAATAATAGCAATAATTCCTTAAGTGCTACTTCCGTTGCGATAAACAATGCAGCATTGCAAGGTGTCGTACCAGTAGTTGCTGGAGGAAACGCTGGTCCAAATCCTGGAACACTAGGATCACCTGGGGCGTCTCCCCTAGCAATCACTGTAGGTGCAAGCGATGTACCTACTGATATTCCAACAGTAAAAACAAGTTTAGGTGATGTTTCAGTTCAAAATACATTAATGGGACATGGATTAGGTAAGGATTACTTAAATGTGCTCGATAAGGATTATCATGTTGTTGATGTTGGAAACGGTTACGAGGAAGATTATGCTGAGAAAGATTTAAATGGAAAAGTGGCTTTAATTGCCCGTGGAGATATATCGTTTGATGAAAAAATTAGACGTGCTCATGAAAAAGGTGCAGTAGCAGTCTTAATTTACAATAATGTAGACGGTGAGATTCCATATTTCTTAGGTGAAAACTATGGCTATGTTCCGACATTTAAAATGTTGCAAGCAGATGGAGGAAAACTTGTAGATCGTTTAAAAGCAAATCCAACGGAAACTATTAAACTATCAGATTTCCATTCAAATATGACTAGCGGCGACGTATTGGCTGATTTTAGTTCTCGTGGACCAGTGAGTAATAATTTTGATATTAAGCCAGATGTGGTTGCACCTGGTGTATCAACACTTTCAACGGTACCTGAATATATTAATAGCCCTGGAGATGGAGTAGATTATTCTCATAGCTATGCAAGTTTAAGTGGAACATCGATGGCAACACCACATGTTGCTGGAGTTGCAGCATTATTACTACAATCACATCCAGATTATACAGTAGCTGATGTTAAAGCAGCACTTATGAATACAGCTGATCCATTAAAAGGAAGAACATACAACGTAAATGAAGTTGGAGCAGGACGTGTGGATGCTTATGAGGCAGTTCATAATACTACATTGATTGAAGTACAAAACAAAACAATTACACTTGATCAGGATGGCTTCAAAAAACAAATCGATGATATATCTGGATCTCTACCGTTTGGAAGTATTGCACAATCAAGCGAGGATCAAACTAGAACAACTTCGATTAATATTAAAAATTTAGGTAAGAAACTAGAAACGTATCATACAAATGTAGAATTTTTAACTTTGGATGGTGTATCAAAAGATGCTAGTAAAAATGGTGTTAAATTGGAATTACCATCTACAATTGAAGTAAATGGAAATGAAAGTAAAAATATTGATGCAAACTTAATGATTCCAAGTAATGCCGATTTTGGTATTTATGAAGGTTCTATTCACATTGAAAATGAATCGAAGACTGAGGAATATCAAATTCCTTTCCACGTACGCTACTCAACTAGTGGTTTCGAAAATGTGACATTTTATAAACATGCTGTAACGAACGATCTAAGTAACTACCATCCATATATTGAGCCGTTTGTACCTGTTTCATTTAAAATGAATAGTGGAATGAAATCGATGGATGTAATCGTTAGTGACTTAAACGGTAAACCAATTGGATTATATGGAACGTATACCGGTATGGAAGATCTTAGTCTTGATACTGAATACTTTATCTTATTCGGTTTCACCGGTTCAGTAAAGCTTTTTACAGGTGAACCGAATAATCCTTTATCTCGTGAATATGAAGACTTAAAAGAAGGTAAGTATATTGTTTCATATATTGGTACAGGAGTAGATGGTAAAACGTACAAAGTTGATAATGACATGGTTATCGATAATACACCTCCGAAAGTAGTGTTTGATAAGAAAACAGGTGTAAATGAAATCTCTAGTACAGATTTAACTACGGAAAATAATCCAATGGATGGCAAGGATTATAACGCATATTGGGTTCATGGTAATGTTTATGACGATACGGTTGATTATTTGAAGAGTAGAGGACATGACATTACGCAAGAAGCAAATACAGTTTATGCGTATCAAGATTCTTATTGGCCGACTGCACAGTTTTTCCCTACGGCTAATGGTGACTTCAAATTTGGTGTATTGCCAGAGGAATATGCAAATTTTCCGACGAATATAAGAATTTATACTTATGACCATGGAACTGCTGGAAATCCGACTTTCCCAGAATTTACGATTATTAACAAAGGTGATAAGTATGCAACTGTAAATACAAATACAAATGGGGTAAGTCTTGGTTCTGAGTTTGTTAATACATTTAGGGTGAATAACGCCAAAGATTTAACAAGCGCTAATATTACAATCGATCTTCCACATTATTATAAAGTTGATAGCGTTAAAGCATCAAAACAGTTAGAGGACTTAGCGAAGAAAAATAATTGGACGATTCGTGTTGCTAAACCAAGTATAAAAGAAGATTATTGGTCAGATATTATTACATTTGCTGTAGACATTACAGACAAAAAGACGAAATTACCAGTTTCAATTAATGGCGATATGGATTTACTAGATATTAATTTAAAAGTCGTTGATGATCTAAATTATTTTGTAGAAAGTGGATTCTATTCTCAGGAATCATCTTATCAAACAAATGATGGAACTAAGTTTACTTTACCTACCTATGCTGATCATTTTAAATTCATCTCTCAACACTCAATGCTAGAAGGGTATTACCATGGTGAAGCTGTAAATTTAGATAATTATGATCTGGATTATTCAAAAATTGGTACAAAGGCTTATGTTGTTGATAAAAAAGGTAAAAAATATAATGCATCAATTCAAGAAAATGGATGGATGACAATCACTGATATTCCTGCGACTGCAGATGATTATTCCTTAGTCATTAATATTCCTGGGCATTTCTTATACACTAAAAAAATCAAATTAAGTAAAACGATTGATGGAAAAGTACAAGGAATGTACTACGACTTGTATCCTGATACTGCTGCTGCTGGAGATGTAAATGGAGATAATGTAATCGATATTTATGATGCGAAGCTAGTTGCTAATAGTGCAGGGGAAACAGGAGTTAACCTAAAAGCAGATCTTAATAAAGATGGTGTTGTGGATATTGTAGACTTCAACTATGTTGAAAAGAATTTTATGTCAATCAATCCTTATTTCCCAACTTCAATTAAACCAGTTGAAAAAGTAGGTAAATTAACGTTAGAAGAATTGAAAAAGAGCTTTAACTAAAAAAAGAGGGTGCCTTATATGGCATCCTCTTTTTTACTTCCACGATTCAATTGCATTTATTAGTAATGACGCAAATACTTTTGCTCCATCTGGTTTTAAATGAACGCCATCTGGGGAAAAATATGAATTATGATTTGCGCTAGCACTATGCCAGTCTACAACTCTAGTATTTGGATAGTTACTTGAAACTTCTCTTAAAGTTTTATTAACAATCGATTCCCAAGGTCTAGGGACACGCGTGTTAACAAATAAAATTTTTCGATCTTTCCCAATTAACTCGATGAGAGAAGACATTTGTTTTACGGTAAATGGACCGTTTGTACCTAGCTCTATGACAACAATATTACCAAGCGAATTTGTGTTTTTTGCTTGTTGAATAATTGCAGATGCTTCAGTAAATTGTCTTCCAATTTTAGCATTTACTGAAAGGGATGAATATGTTTTTTTGAGTTCAGGAATTGAATTAATAACAACAGAATCTCCTATGATAAATACACTATTGTTTGAAACAGCCGGCTTATTCGTATCAGCAGGTTTAGTATTAGTAGTAGTATTTGGAGTTTGATTGTTATTTACAACTGGTTTAGAATCTTCAGTTGTTTGACCATTATTATTTTGCTTATTTGTATTGTCAGTAACTGGCTTTTCATCTTTATTTACTGTTTTTTCTTCATTATTTACTGTTTTATTGTCATCCTTTTGCTGAATTGGCTTAGTTACCTGTTTATCGTGATCAACTATAGCTGTTGAAGGAGGTTTTTTAGTATCGTTTTCAACAACAGTTTCAGATGATTGCTTTGATACGGATTGAACTGATCCAATTTCTGAGCTTGCTTTTACACCTTGAGCATCAGGGAGCATAGATAGTCCAAAGCTTGCGATCCCAGATAGTAAAATAAACGTGCTTATGATCACAATATGTTTATAAAAGAATTCTTTTAAATTAATATTTCCTGCAAGGAAGTTCTTCCAAAGTATACCTAGTTTACCTTTTCTAATTGGGTCTTCAATATAGTGATAGGATAGTGCTGCAAGAACAAATATTAAAGTAATTTGACAAATTGCTCTAAAAAGTGAAATATCGCCAGTGTTAACCTTAGGGGAAAATAAAATAATTACAGGATACTGCCATAAATAAATTCCATATGAACGTAATCCGATCCATTTCAATGGTCTCATTGCTAGGAATCTACCAATCTTACTTGTAGGGTGAGCGAGTGCTGCGATTAGCATTGCAGCGGAAATAGACAATAGGAACATTCCTCCGCGATAAAGGAAACTATCATATTGATTTGTTTTACCGACCATAAGTAGAAAAATAAGTAAACCAGTAATCCCAACTAGATCAATTAAAATCTTTCCAGAGGTTGTAACGTTATTTGTAAGTTTTCGGCTAGGCCATACTAATGCTAAAGAAGCTCCTATTAATAATGAAAAAGCTCTCGTATCAGTACCGTAATAGACCCTACTAGGATCACTACCTGGATGGAATAATATAGCCATCAGTAATGCAGAAACGATTGCACCAACTAATGTATATAAAAATAGGCGATCTTTATTTTTAATATATTTTAAGCCTAATAAAGTAAGGATTGGCCAAATAATATAAAATTGCTCTTCAACTGCTAACGACCAAAAATGATTTAATATTGAAGGATTTGCAAAAGACTCAAAATATGAAAGATGATGGAAAATATACCACCAATTACTGTAATAAAATATTGCAGCTACTGAATCTTGTTTTAAATTTCCGATCATTGATGATTTGAATAATGAAACAAATGCAATGACAATTAGTAGTAAGGTGAACATTCCAGGTAAAAGTCTTTTTGCGCGGCGGTACCAAAAACTTTTTAAGTCGATCCTTTGATTTGTACTCCACTCGGCAATTAATAAATCAGTAATCAAATAACCTGAAAGTACAAAGAATACTGTTACTCCTAGGAACCCACCAGAAGCAAAGGAAAAATTTAAGTGATATGCAATGACCGATAAAACTGCTAATGCTCTAAGCCCATCTAATCCAGCCATATAACGAAACTGTTTATTTGTATTAGACATAAGCAGAACCTCTTTGTTTAAACACCTCATAAACGATTTCTTTTTCGAACAAATGTTGAGCTATTATAAAATTTAATTTTTTAACCGTCTGAACCGCGAAGTTCATTACTAATTTCCCCTTCCCCTAATTTAACTATTTATATCAGCCTTCTTTATATATTTGGCTATTTGTTTAATGTATTTGTTTTTCTTAAAAGAGAGCCAAACCTAATCAATTAAGAGTGGCTCCTTTATTCGTTTGTTTAAAATTTATCTAATGTAATGATGTCCAACTAAAACTTTTGAAAGAACGTCAGTTGGAATCGTGAATTCAACAACACCCATATAACCAGGGGCAACTTCATATTTATCAAATGAAATAACAAGCTTATGATCTTTATTTATATAAAAATTTTGATTGTCTTTAATGGTTACGAAAGGATCAATTGAATAGTCAAGATTTGCTTCCGGTATCCAGTATACCTTACTTTCATCTTTTTTCATCTGCTCTTTCATTTGTTCTTTAATGTTTTCGCTAATTATTTTTACATATGATTGATCTTTAAAAAGAATAGGTAAAGACAATAAAATTTCATTTTTCTTGTCAATTGTGTCAAATTTCATAGTTGTTGAAGAGGAAGCAGCAGTATTAACAACATATCTTTCAATCGACAATATGTCCTCATTATCTGTTTTAACTTCATAACCACTATCAATTCCTAAGTGTGCACCAGAATCTTTTTTTACAGACTCTGTTTCTTTCATAAATTGATCATATAGCTTCTTATTTTCTTCTAAGTATTTTTTGTTCAAGCTTTGCTCTAAATCTTTATTTTTTAAATTATTAACCGCAGGGACTTTTAAATCTGCCTTATAGGTTGGCTCATCTACAGTATATTCAGTAAAAGTTAGTACATTAACAACATTTCCAAGTATTGGAACATTCGATAATGTCTTTGCAAAAGTCGAACTAGTATTGATTGATAAAACAAATAGTGCAGCAGTAAAAAAACCTGTAATTGACTTTAGAGGGAATCTTTTTTGTATGGAACGTTTAATTGCTTTTTTAACAATAATGTCCAAATTATCAGGGATAGGGACATTTTTATAGTCCGATCTTAATTTTTCTAATTTTTTATCCAACTAATTGGCCTCCCAAAAATAAATTCATTTCATTTTAATCCGGAGTATTTCTAAAGCTTTATATAAACGAGTTTTTATAGTATTTGGACTCTCCTGTAAAATTTCAGCAACTTCTTCAATCTTTAAGTCTTCGAAATACCTGAGGACAATTACAACCCGATATTTAGTTGGTAAAGATTCTAATGATCTTTCTAAATCAATATCCGTATAATTATCATCCTGACCTGAAGAATATAACTCAATCGTTTCTTCATCCATTACAGTTACTTTTTTTTGTTTTCTTAAAAAATCTAATGATGTATTTACTACAATTCTATAAAACCAACTTTTTAAAGATTGTTCATTTTTTAATTTATCTTTTGAGGAAATGGCTTTATGAATAGAATCTTGTAATATATCCACCGCATCTTCTGAATTTTTAACGTAGCTATAAGCTAACCGATAAAAATCATCTTTATTATTAATAATAAAATCTACAAGTTCCTTTTCTAAGTTAGATTTCCCCTTCATTTAAAGAGCTCCTTTTTTGAGATACGTATCTAAGAAGGTACACATTATAAAAGACGTATACCTATTCGAAAAAGTTTTATAAAAAGTAAAAAACATTTAAGGAAATTTTTACTAAAAATCAGCCAAACAGTTTAATGGGAATTTGGCCTAAATTAGTAGTATACAGATGGCATACCTATTCGTAAACAAACTATAGACAATTAATCAAAAAAAAGAGCTAAAGAGTACTTCAGCTCCAATCAACTAGCGTTTTAGAACCAAAACAAAAAATGCTAGAATCTTAAACTCTTGCTCTTTTATAGTTGTTTTATTTTAAAATGCTGAATGTACAACGAATCAAACAATTTAATCATAAATATGTTAGCTATTTATTTACCTATTGAGATTATAGATAATAGTAATAAGAGTCTACAAACTGTACTAAACTTACTAATTTAGTTGGAGGATATATGATTAAAGAACACTATATTTTTAACCCATTTCCAAAAATAGTTACGGATCGATTAGTTTTAAGACAAATGAATAATGAAGATCAATATGAGATATTCGCATTACGATCAAATGAAAAGATGTCTCAATATATAAACAGACCGATTGCAAAAGAAGTTGATGAAGCACTTCAATATATAATAATGATTAATGACGGAATTGAACGTAATGATTGGGTTCTTTGGGCAATTACTCTTAAAGAAAGTGATCAATTAATCGGTACAATTTGCTTGTGGAATTTTTCGATCGAGCAATCGAAAGGGGAAGTTGGATATGAACTTTCACCAGAGCTTCAAGGTAAAGGAATCATGCAAGAGGCTTTAAAAGCAGTGTTAGCATATGGATTTAATACACTTGAATTACATGTCATTGAAGGAATTGTTCAATCAGAAAATCAAAAATCAATCCAAATTTTAGAGAGAAATAAATTTATTAATAAAGGCTTGGTAAAGAAGAAATCGGCGGATGAAGAAGACATACATTCATGCATTTTTGAGTTAACGAATGAAAGGTATTACTCCAAATAATAAGAAAAATAGAGAATCAATTAGGTTTCTATTTTTTCATCCATTAGGATTTTAAAGTTTAAACAAACGTTTGAATAAAAAAGTAGTCGCTAAGCTAATAGCGACTACTTTTTTAATTTAAACTAACAATTTTTAAATTTTTTGATTGTAGATATTCAATAATTTGTGGTAAAGCATCTAAAGAAGGTTTAGTTTCGTGAAGTAGAATGATACTCCCAGATTCGGTGTGGCTTTTAACGTAATTGATAATTGTATTTGTATTGCGGTTCTTCCAATCTTCAGTATCTTTATCCCATAGAACCATTTTAAATTGATGTTTTTGCATTAATTCAATAGTTGCTTGGTTTTTTGCACCGTATGGTGGTCTGAAGAGAGTAGTGTCTTGCTTAGTAATATTTGTTATTAAGTTACTTGTTCTAACCATATCATCTTCTTGATTTTTATAAGATAGTTTTAAGTAGTCATTGTGGTGCATGGAGTGGCTTCCAACTGAGTAACCGTTAGAATATGCGTATTGTACACAATCAGGATATCTTTGAACGTTATCTCCGATATAGAAAAAAGTACCGCCTACTTTGTATTTTTTTAAAACATTTACAATTTCCTTTGAATATTTCGAGGGACCATCATCAAAAGTAAGGGCTACGCTACCTTGTGGGATACTATAGTTAACTACATTGTTTAATTTTACAGTCGGATAAATTGATTGGACAGGTTTATTGATTGGTTCTTGCTTTATTACATATCTAACATCCGGCTCATTTGTGTGCACATTCGGTTGAGATACGTTTTTAATATCAGTTTTCTTTGGATCATGTTTATCCTGATTGGTTTTATTTGGTTTCTCTGGAGATTTTGAATTTTGTGCCTTTGCAACACTTTCAGCTTTTGCTGGTTTTTTTCCGCAAAATAAAGATTCTGATTTACAAGTTTGACTCTTATAAGCTATTAAACTAATCGATAGAATACTAATAGCAGCAACAGTAAGCCACCCATAAAGTTTATAACGTTTCGAAATACTCTTTTCTTTTTTGGAACTGGATCGACTAATTGATAAATAAGGTAGATCAATTAAAATTCTAAGATCCTTCATATTTTTTATGGAGTGAAGTTGAAGATGAAACTCTTCTGAACAAGAAAAGTAGATTTTTTCACTCTCATTATTATTTAATTTAGTTACAAAACTAGTAAACTGATGTTTATCCTCATCCCAAGTACTACATAAAGAAAGGCTAAACTTATAATTTTCATCAAAAATAATTTTTGATTTCATAAGATTGGCCGTTTCGTTGTCAATTTCCCAATGAAGTTCTATTTCTTGATTAAATAATAGTTTTATATGTAAAAAGGATTTATCGAATTTTTGTTCGATTGATAAAAGCTCAATATGTTTTTCATTGTTAATTGACATAACTTCCTCCTATCTTGTAAAGAAATCATTAATTTTCGTGTATTTAAAGACAGTATAGACTGATCTAAAACTATATCTTTTGTCATAATTATTTCTACTGTTTTTCTTTAAATATATTAGTCTATAAGGAAAATAATATGTAAAGATTTTCCCTATTGAGAACAGGTTTTTTAAATACTTTAAAATATGTCGAATATTAAATTTGCCTTACAATTTAATTGTAAAGTACTGTAAGAAATTGTCAATTGAAGATTTGAAATTAGTCCCTTTGGAACAAGAGAATTAAGTTGAAAAGTATAGAAAGTACCATTTAATAATTTTTAATAGATTGAAATGGCATCTCATTAGGAAAAAAGTACCTTTGAGATGCTTTTTTTGTGTAAATTAAGAGTTCTAACATTTTAAAAGGTCTTTTGAGGCATCCTTTTTTAAAATAAGAAAGTATAAAAATTAAAAAGTAAAATTGACATTTTGCAAACAATAACATATTATGTTTGTAAATAAATAAACGTTTTGAAAGTTTGTTTGGTAAATAATAAACAAAAAAGGGTTGTGTTTGTTAAGTGGAAAATTTAGACGTTTTTTGGAATGCAGATATAGAAGAATTAAAACAAGGATATATCGAAGAGGAAAATCATTATTTATGTTTACTCTGTAGTAAAAAAATTGAAAAAGGAATTATTTATCAAGATTCAGGTATTTTATATGAAGCTGAAAAATACATGAGAGTTCATATAGAACAAAGTCATGACTCTGTTTTCGATTATTTGATCCAGCTGGATAAAAAACTAACAGGATTAACAGAACATCAAAACCATCTTTTACGTCTTTTTTATCAAGGGAAGAGTGATACAGATATTCAAAAAGAAACTGGTATCGGTAGTGCTTCTACGATTAGAAATCATCGCTTTGTTTTAAAGGAAAAAGAAAGACAAGCAAAATTATTTCTTGTCATGATGGAGCTTTTAAAAGAAAAGGATGAGCATGCGCCAAGTTTTTTACCACTTCATAAAACAGCAAAAATGGTCGATGAGCGCTATAACATTACGGAAGATGAAATGGAAAAAACCTTAAAAAAATACTTTACGGAAGGCATAGAGGGACCATTAAAAAAATTTCCATTAAAGGAAAAACAAAAGCTTGTTGTTCTAAGAGAAATCGTTAAAAGATTTTCACCAAATAAGAAATATACAGAAAAAGAGATAAATGAAGTACTGACAGCTATTTATCCTGATTATGTCGTGTTAAGAAGATACTTAATTGAATATGGCTTTATTGATCGAAAGTCGGATGGCAGTAGTTATTGGTTAAAAGCTTAGAAGAGAAAGGTTGTTAAAAATGAGTAGAAAAAAAGAATTAAAAATGCAATATAAAGAAACGAAAGTTCAAGCAGGTATTTATCAAATTAAAAACGTGAAAAATCAAAAAATATTCATAGTAAGTACTAAAAATTTAAAAACAATTAATGGAAAGAAATTTGAATTAGAGGCAGGGTCTTGTACAAATAAAACACTTCAACATGAATGGAATGAATATGGAAAAGAGTCATTTGTATTTGAGGAATTAGAAATTTTAAAGGAAGAAGACATTAGTCCATTAGGTATCAAGGGAGATCTAAAAAGACTTGAGGAAAAATGGTTAGAAAAACTTCAACCTTATGGTGAAAGAGGATATCACACAAACAATAGCAAGGGTGATCAGACTTGATTACATCTGAGATTAATCCTCAGGAGCAAAAAAAAGTAAAATTTACTTTATTACGCCCAATGATTATGTTTCTAATTCCATTACTTTTAAGTAATATTATGCAGTCGATTGGCCAGGTTTTTAGCATGATTATAGTAGGAAATTGGTTAGGGGAAAATGCATTAGCTGCAATTTCAGCTTTCTTTCCTATATTTTTCTTTTTAGTATCATTTATTATTGGAATTGGCTCTGG
Organism: Bacillus sp. AFS077874; assembly: GCF_002566505.1. Classification (NCBI taxonomy): domain Bacteria; kingdom Bacillati; phylum Bacillota; class Bacilli; order Caryophanales; family Bacillaceae; genus Bacillus; species Bacillus sp. AFS077874. Next base: position 161,957 of record NZ_NUYF01000013.1, on the reverse strand, counting down.
CAGTTCAATTTTGATTGGTCAGGCACATGGGGCAAAACTTGAAGATAGAGTAAAAGCGATTGTTGGAACGACTCTTACTTTTACTCTTTTCCTCTCTGTAGTGCTTGCAATCATTGGCAATATTTTTATTGAAAAACTTTTGAGTTTTATAGGAACTCCTGAAAATATTCTTCATATAAGTACACATTATGCTTCCATTTTATTTTGGTCGATTCCCGTGCTATTTACCTATATGGTATATACAACTCTAATGAGAGGTATTGGGGATTCAAAAACACCATTTTATTTTCTTATATTAAGTACAGTTTTAAATGTTGCACTTTTACCACCATTAGTATTTGGTTGGGTAGGTATACCGAAGCTAGGCATATATGGGGCAGCATATGCATCAATAGGTTCAACGGTTTTGACATGTATAGTTCTATTCATATACTTACACAAAACGAATCATCCACTTCGTCTTGATACTTCGTTAAGAAACTATTTAAAGATGGATCCTGAACTTTTAAAACTAATTTTAAAACTAGGTATTCCAACGAGTATTAATATGGTATTTCTTTCGATTTCTGAGATTGCCGTTATTACTTTTGTTAATCAATATGGATCAGAGGCTACTGCATCCTATGGGGTTGTAAATCAGTTAGTAAGTTATGTTCAAATGCCATCAAATTGTATTGGAATCGCAGTATCAATTTTTGCTGCTCAGTCAATAGGAGCAAATCAGGTTGATCGATTAAACCAAGTTATTAAAATAGGATTATTACTTAACTATGTGCTAGGTGGCATAGTAGTATTACTCACTTATTTTTTCTCAAAGCCTATTTTAAATTTATTTCTAACGAATGATAGTACTGTACAAATAGCGAATAGTTTATTAATGATTACGTTATGGGGATATTTAATACTCGGACATTCATTTATTTTATCGTCTACAATGCGTGCTAGTGGAGCAGTACTATGGCCAACGCTTATTAGTATATTTGTAATATGGTGTATTGAAGTACCTGTAGCCTATCTTTTATCTCATTACACAAGTCTCGGAATGAAAGGAATTTGGTTCGGATACCCGGCAGCTTTTATAGTTGGACTTGGATTAAACTTTTTATATTATAAATTTTCATGGAGAAAGAAACGTATAGTCCGTTTAGTTAATTAATTTATTATTTATATGAACTAAAACCACAAGGGAATTCCTTGTGGTTATTTGTTTTCCCTTAAGAAATACCGTATACCTTTATTCTTATAGGAACATACTTTTATAGATACAAATTAAAATGCAATTTTACTGATTATGTTCATAAAATCGTAACATGATCGGTCATTTGATTAGAATAATTAATTTCATTGGACAATAAGATATTACATTATAGGGGGGATTTCGTGATGGAGTTGGATAATGTCACACTCAGTAGATTACTAACAAGTATGACACTAGTATTTCACATTATTTTTGCAACAATTGGTGTAGGAATACCCTTAATGATTGCAATTGCAGAAGGGTTAGGAATCTTAAAAAAGGATCCACATTACACGCTAATGGCGAGAAGATGGGCCAGAGGTTACACAATTACCGTTGCAGTTGGAGTAGTAACTGGTACTTGTATTGGTCTACAACTATCTTTATTATGGCCGAGCTTTATGAGAATCGCGGGTCAAGCAATTAGTTTCCCATTGTTTATGGAAACATTCGCTTTCTTTTTTGAAGCGATATTCCTTGGGATCTATTTATATACTTGGGACCGATTTAAAAAACCTATTTATCATTGGTTGATCATTTTACCTGTTATATTAGGTTCAACTTTGTCAGCATTTTTTATCACGACAGTAAATGCGTTCATGAATACTCCACAAGGTTTTACTTTGAAAAATGGAATAATTAAAACGGTCGATCCAATCGCTGCAATGTTCAATCCAGCTGCTCCTTCTAAAACTTTACATGTAATTGTTACTGCATATGTTGCATCCGCACTTATATTAACGTCGATCGCCGCTATTCAATTATTAAGAGGAAAGAATACGGAATACACACGAAAAGGGCTTCGATTAGCAGCAACACTAGGATTAATTTTTGCCGTTTTAACAGGTGTCACAGGAGATGTATCAGCAAAATTCCTTGCTAAATACCAACCAGAAAAACTAGCAGCTATTGAATGGCATTTTGAGACAGAAAGAGGGGCAGATTTTGTCTTATTCGGAACACTAGATGATAAAACACATGAAGTAAAATATGAAATTCGAATTCCTAAACTGCTAAGCTTTTTATCTTTCTCAGATTTTAATGCACCAGTAATTGGATTAAATGAATTTCCAAAAGATGAGACGCCACCTTTGTTCATACATTATTTATTTGATATTAAAATGACATTTGTCGGCTTAATTATATCGATGACCTTCATATTTGTTGTGTTTTCTATCAAGAAGAAAAATTGGATGCATAATAAATGGCTTTTACGTGGTCTGGCGCTGACTGGCCCATTAGCGATGATCAATATCGAACTTGGATGGATGATTGCCGAAATTGGCCGCCAGCCATGGATATTAAGAGGATATATGAAGGTTTCAGAGGGAGCCACAACTGCCAAAGGACTAGGCGGTATGTTTTGGTTATTTTTTGTATTGTATGTATTTTTAGGAGTCTTTTGTACAATCGTTATTCGAAAAATGTTCATTCATAATCCACCCGAAGATGAACTTCAATATCGTTTAAAAAAATAGGCTCTGTTAAATTTCAATCGTAAAACTCTCGGTAAGTTACGAATAAGTAAATGTTGTAGCTTGAAAGAGTATTGCTTGAATTTGTGACAAAGCCAATGAATAGGAGGGTGAACATTGAATATTGAGTTATTAGGAATAATCGTTTTATGGATATTTCTATATGGATATATCATTATTGCATCAATTGACTTCGGTGCTGGATTCTTTGCTTATTATGGAAAAGTAACGAAAAAGGATCACTTAATAAATAATTTGATTAGTAGATATTTATCACCTGTTTGGGAGATAACGAATGTATTTTTTGTATTTTTCTTTGTTGGCATTATAGGCTTTTTTCCAAGTGTTGCATTTTACTATGGGACGGCTCTATTAATCCCAGGAAGTATTTCGCTAGTCCTATTGGCAATTAGAGGCTCGTTTTATGCCTTTTCTAATTATGGATCCAAGGAAAACAAAGTTTATTTATTCTTATATGGAGCCACAGGCCTATTGATTCCAGCTTCACTTTGTACAGTTCTGACCATTTCCGGAGGAGGGTATATAGTAGAAAAAAATGGAGTCGTTCAATTTTTAGCTAAAAACCTATTAACAAGTATCTACTCCTGGAGTGTTGTAATCATTGCAATCATTTCAGTCTTATATATTAGCGCAACATTTTTAACCTATTACGCAAGTAAAGCAAAAGATGAAAGTGCGTTAGCGATATTAAGACAATATGCTTTATATTGGACCGTACCAACAATCCTATCAAGCTTTCTTATATTTGTAGGATTAAGAGATAATAATGTTAGATTTTATGAAAATATCGTTAATCATTATTGGTGGATGTTTTTATTATCATTAGTTTGTTTTTTAATAGCATCATCATTAATTTTACTAAAACGAAATTACGGAACAGCCTTTATATTTGTAATGCTCCAATTCTTCTTTGCTTTTTTCGGCTATGGAGCAGCGCATTTGCCATATATATTAGATCCATATATTACGATATACAATGGATACACCAATCAAACATCCGGTACCATGCTAGTAAGTGTATTTGTCTTAGGGCTACTACTATTAGTTCCATCGCTATTGTTCTTATTTAAACTATTTTTATTTGATGCCGAGTATGTTCAAGGCAAAAAGTAAAGTGGGGGAGATGAAATGCACTCTTCTAATAAACATGAAAAGCGGCTTGTACTTCTATGTTTTATTGTAGCTTTAATAATGGGATTATCTTTTATTAGTAAATTTTTTCATTGAATAATGAGTGGAGAGGCGCCTATAACATTGGGGCGCTTTTTTTTGAATAAAGGATGAGGTAGGGTGAACTGCAAATAAATTTTATGGAACTGCGCTAAAGCGACGGGGTTGCAAATAAATCGGTTGGAACTGCAAATAAACTGATGGAGCTGCAAATAAAAAAGGTGAATCTGCAATTAACATGCTAAATTCACCTGAATTTACGTTCGTATTATTTAGATAGATAGAAAAAAGGGTAAAATCTAATCAAATATTTTAAAATATAACCTAGTTTCCGTTACATTCATGCACTTTCTAAAACTTTTCCTTCTTTTACAAGTAGCGTACGAGTCGAAACATTACTTGCGAATTCCATGTCGTGAGTAATGACAAGGATGCTCATTCCGTCATTTGCTAATTTTTTCATAATCTCAGCAATTCCGTTCGTTAGTTCAGGATCCAGAGCTGAAGTAGGTTCATCAAAGCAAAGAATTTTTGGCTGTAGTGCACACGCTCTAGCGATTGCTACACGTTGCTGTTGTCCGCCTGATAACTCGTTTGGTAATGAATTTGCTTTATCACTTAGACCAACTTGTTTTAATAAATCCATTGCTCTTTTTGAAGCTTCTTCTTTATTCATACCTAATACAAGTGTAGGGGCTTCAATAATATTTTCAATTACTGTTTTATGTGGGAATAAATTATAGTTTTGAAAAACGAGACCAACGCTTTTTCTTACTTTTAAAAGATCTTTTTTAGATTTTATCATTTGGCCATCTATTTCAATTGATCCACCATCGAAGCTTTCTAAACCATTAATACAACGAAGTATTGTCGTTTTACCTGCTCCTGATTGTCCTAGTAGAGTAACGATTTCTCCTTTATTAACTTCAAAAGAGACTTCATTTAATACGGTTTGTTTATTAAATTGTTTTGTTAAGTTGTTTACTTTTAACATTTTTAGTCTCTCCTTATTTATAATATGAATATCGATTTTCTAATCGTTTAAATAAATTCGTTAATATTGCTGTTAGTAGAAGATAAATAATACCAACGAAAACAAGAGGTAGTAGTGATGCGCTTGTATTAGATGCGATTTTAGCTACTCGAAGCATATCATCAAGTCCGACTACATATACAAGAGCTGAATCTTTTACTAGCGTAATTACTTCGTTTGAAACAGGAGGTAATACTTTTTTAGTCATTTGAGGCAGAATAATTCTTTTAAAAGTTTGACTGCGACTCAAACCTAAAACCTCTGCTGCTTCATATTGACCTTTATCAACTGATTGGATACCAGCTCTGAATATTTCTCCAAAATAAGCTGCATAATTAAGTGCAAATGCGATAATAACTGTTGTAAAACGGTCAAAGACTATTCCGACTAATGGTAAACCAAAAAAGATAAAGATTAATTGTAAAAGTAGAGGTGTACCACGCATTAATAAAATATAAGAACTAATAATTGATTTGATGGCTGTAATATTCGAAAGTCTTCCAAGTGCAATGATGATTCCAAGTGGAATTGCTAACGCTAGAGTAATTAAGAAAACCTCTAGCGTTATTTTTAATCCATCAAGCATGGAAGGTAATAAAGATGTAATTTGTTCCATGATCGTAAGCTCCTTTTTATTTCAATGTACCGAACCATTTTTTGTAAATTTTGTCATAAGTACCATCTTTTTTCAGAGCACTAATTTCTTTGTTAATTTTTTTAAGTAAATCAGCATCATCTTTTCTAACGCCAATTCCATATTCTTCTTCACCGAAGTTGTCTTCTAAAATTTTGTATTTGTTTTGGCCTCTTTTGTTCATGTAATATCTAGCTAATGTTTCATCCGCTACAACCACATCTACACGTTTTGATTCTAAGTCCATTAAAGCTTGGTTGTTATTTTCATATAACACAGGTTTACTACCGTTAAATGATGTTACTAAGTTTTTATCTTTGTTAACTGCATCTAAAGAACTTGATCCTTCTTGAATCCCAACATTTTTACCTTTTAAATCTGATTTTGTTTTTATTTTTGAATTTGCTAGGGTGATAATAACTTGTCTATTTTTTAAATATGCATCTGAGAAATTTACTTTTTTCTTACGCTCATCTGTAATTGAATAGCCGTTCCAAATTGCATCAATATTTCCTGATTTTAATTCAGTCTCTTTCATTGACCAATCAATTGGTTGGAAAGTTACTTTCATATTTTCACGTTTAAATACTTCTTTTGCTAAATCAATATCAAAACCTACAACCTTACCTTTATCATCTTTAAAACCCATTGGTACAAAAGTATCATCTAATCCAACGACTACTTCGTTTGCATTTCGTTTTTCTTTTCCACAACCAGTTACAACTAATATTGAAATCATACAAATGATCATTGCTGACATTAATTTTTTATTCATTTTACTCTCTCCCTTAAAATATTTTTGAAAAACAAAAAACTCCCGACCTCTAGCTATATGGAATAGCTAGAGGACGGGAGTATTACTCACGTGGTTCCACCTCTATTTATTGATACCTCACGATACCAACCTCTTCAAGTGCAGCAATTAAGCTATACTCTAGCACGATAACGGGTGCAGGGAATCCGGAAACAGTCTACTACCAAAAAGGGTTCGGTGCTCAGCTCAGAGATGTGTTCAAAATATTGTCTTATGCCCCTCGCACCAACCGGGAACTCTCTGTTTAAGAACTTAATACTTTTACTATTTCTCATCAATGCTTTTAAAATTAAATTTTCAAATATGTTCAATACTGCAGTTTTTATAAAATCAAACTAGTTTGTTTTGCGATGAACAAATAATATTACAGATTACAAACAACTGTCAACAAATTTTATTTGAAAAAACTTTGATTTTGTCAAAACTTGGATAGGAAATTTCTCGGGAAATATGGAAAATTGTCGATTGAATACTGATAGAACTGATTGGGATTGTCAAATATTATCAATTCACAAAAATAACATATACTTTATAAATTTCGATTAAAAAATATGATAAATTATCATTAAGAACGGGCGGGAAATCACTCGTTCTTGGTAAATAAGCCGAGATGGTTTTATCTAAGTAATTCAAAGAAGTAGTCCATGCCGTGCAAAAGCATATGGGCTATTTCTTTTTGTTGCGTTAATAATACTACTCAACGACAAAGCGATAGATATAAGAATTTTCTTAGATTTAACAAAAAATTCATGCGCTCAAAGTATATCTAAAGAATCGTATGATATAATTAACATATATTAAAAAAGAACGAGTGCGCTAACACTCGTTCTAGGCAACTAAATAAGCCGAGATGGTTTTATCAATGTATTTTTTCTAAGAAGTAGCCCATGCCCTGCGAAGCATAGGGGCTATTTCTTTTTTGTTGCGTTGATAATACTAACTACTAATTGAATCAATGCAACGACAAAAGTCATTGCTATGAAGATTAGAGTAAGTATTTCAAGTATTTGCATTGGCATCACCACCTTTCTACAAAAATTCGTAGAAAAGAAGATAAAACCAATTCCCCTATGCTATTCAATTGCCTAGTTTAATTATAATAAAATAACTATAATCAAACTGTAGTTGTAATTATAAAATTTAAACAATTTCATGAAGTTTTAGAATGATTACAATTCTGTTCGGTTGGTAAAAATTGAACAGAGTGTAAATATTAATATCTTAAAAATTATTGTATGATAGGATTATAGTTTTTTTGAACGTAAAATATGGATATAGATAATGTAAAGTAGGAGAGTAGAATGAGAAAATTTAAGAAAGTTTATATAGAAATTACAAATATATGTAATTTGAAGTGTAATTTTTGCCCGAGCCCAACTTTGGAGAGACCTTTGAAGTTTTTGGACGAGAAAGCATTTACTCATGTTGTAAATTCGGTTAAACCTTATACGGATCATATTTATTTTCATTTGATGGGAGAGCCATTTTTAAATACAAAGCTCGGTCGTTTTTTGGAAATTAGTCATGAAAATGGTTTGAAGGTTAATATAACAACGAATGGTACGTTAATTAATAAGGTAAAGGATTTATTAATTGAATCCAAAGGTTTAAGGCAAATCAATTTCTCACTTCATAGTTTTGAGGCGAATGATTTAACGAAGGATTTGCATGATTACGTTGAAAATATTACAAACTTCATTAATGAAGCGAATGAAAAAAGTGATATGATTTGTGCAATTAGGCTTTGGAATATGGATAGTGAAGAGTTAAGAGCAAGTAACTCACTGAATATTGATATATTAAACTTACTTGAAGAAAAACTAAACTTAGACTTTTCTTTAAGTGAAAGACTTCAGGAAACACATAATATTAAACTGCGTGATAAAATTTATTTAAATATGGCAGAAAAGTTCCAATGGCCAGACATGGGTAATGATATCATCGATGAAAATGTATTCTGCTATGGATTAAGGGATCAGATCGGTGTATTAGTTGATGGAACAGTAGTACCATGTTGTTTAGATAGTGAAGGTAAGATTCCATTAGGGAATATTTATGAGACATCACTAGAAGATATTTTAAATTCTGAGCGTGCAAGAGCAATTTATGATGGTTTCTCAAGACGATGTGCAGTGGAAGAATTATGCAAAAGATGTGGTTATGCAAAACGACATAAAAAGTAATTTTTGGTAAAAAGCGCTTTCTTTTTAAAAGAAAGTGCTTTCTTATTGAAAAGCGAAAAAAAGCTATATTCATCCCTAAAATTTTATAGTAGTATAGTTTAGTCTGTTTAAAATTTTAGGAGGATTTACATCAATGAAAGACGTACAACAAATTAAAATAACTACTGCAGATCCATCTGCAATTGGTTTATTCGGTTTAGCGATGGTAACGCTTGTTGCCTCAACACAAAAATTAGGAATTACTGATGGTGTTTCATTAGTATTACCGTGGGCAATTTTTTTAGGTGCGATTGCACAATTATTTGCGAGTATCCAGGATTTTAAACATAACAATGTTTTTGGAGCAACAGCATTTGGAGCATATGCTTTCTTTTGGTTAGCTGTTGGTACTACTTGGTTAATTCAATTAGGTGTTTTTGGAAAGGCATTAATGAATGCAGCTGATGTTAAACAACTTGGTTTTGCTTTTGTAGGATATTTAATCTTTTCAATTTTTATGACAATCGGTGCAATGGAAACTCATAAAGTATTATTTATTATTTTTGTATTAATTGATTGTTTATTTATTGGATTATCATTAAGCACATTAGGATTTATGGAAGAAGCTACACATACCTTTGCAGCATACAGTGAATTAGGAATTGCAATTATGTCATTTTATGGATCGGCTGCAGCTGTATTAAATAGTCACTTTGGAAGAGAATTCTTACCTGTAGGGAAACCTTTTGGGATTTTTAAAGCGAAATAATAATTCAGTCTTAAAATTAACTTTTTGGACTTTATCTATACACAAAAACCTTTACCATTGGAGTAAAGGTTTTTTTTATAAATATTTGTATTGTTTAATCGGAAATGACAGATGATAATATCGTGCTTTTAAAAAGGTAAAGAATGAAAGGTGGAAATTCGTTTGACGACACTATTGTATATCACAGCACATCCGCACGATAAGTCTACTTCTTACAGTATGGCGGTTGGTGATGCATTTATCGAGAGTTATAAAGCTGCACATCCGAATGATCAAGTAGTACATATTGACCTTTATAATGAAACGATTCCTCATATTGATGCCGAAGTATTTGCAGGATGGGGGAAACTTCAATCTGGAGGATCATTTGATACACTTTCTTCAGGTGAACAATCAAAAGTAGGAAGATTAAACGAGATTGTCACTCAATTTGCTGAAGCAGATAAATATGTATTTGTTACACCTTTATGGAACTTTTTATTCCCTCCAATTATGAAGAACTATATTGATGCGATTTGCGTTGCTGGTAAAACTTTCAAATATACTTCTAATGGTCCTCAAGGATTATTAGGTGGTAAAAAAGCTTTGCATATCCAAGCACGTGGTGGGGTTTATTCAGAAGGTCCAGCTGCAGACCTTGAAATGGGACATCGCTATATTGGAGTGATGATGGGCTTCTTAGGTGTTCAAGACTTTAATGGAATTTTTGTAGAAGGTCAAAACCAATTCCCAGACCGAGCACAAGAAATTAAAGAACAAGCAATTCAAAAAGCTAAGGAAACTGCAAAGGATTTTTAATTTGCAAAAAAAACTCACACTTTTGTGAGTTTTTTTGTTGTGGAAAATAGTAGTTTCTTCACTCATTTTCGCATTGCCATCGGTAAATAAATCCGGAATATGGATCCTTCGTTTTCCTTACTACTTACTTTAATTTTGCCTTTAAATTTTTCGATTATATTGAAGCAGACGGTTAATCCAATCCCAGTGCCTCTTTCTTTTAGTGAGTAGAAGGGAGTGCCAAGCTTTTCAATTGTTTCTTGGGACATTCCAATTCCTGTGTCTATGATTTCAATAAGTGCATATTCATTTTCTTGTAATAGATTGATTGTAATAAATCCGGCATCGTGCATTGATTCGATGGCGTTTTTCATCAAGTTAACGAGAACTTGTTTAAATTCAATCGGATTTATTTTTGTATAAAGCATTTGATTTAAGTTTAAATGGAAACCGATGCTTTGGCTATTTGCCATCGAGGCAAGCAAATCAGTTACTTTCAATATTTCTTTATTTACTTCTACAACTTGGAGTGTTTCTGTTTGTGGTTTTGCTAGTGATAAATAATCATTAATAATAATTTGAGCGTATTCTAATTCTTTTAGCATCGCATCGACATAGTATTTTTCGTCTGGGTTCATTGTTTTTGTTTTTTGAAAAAGTTGTGCAAAACCTTTAACGACAGTAATTGGATTACGAATTTCATGTGCAATCGTTGCAGCTAGTTGACCGATCGAATTTAATTGTTTCGCCTGTTGTATTTCCTTGTGATTGGCTTCTAAAGCTATGACCTTCGTCTCTGTTTGTAAAAATACAAATAAGAGTATTAATTGAATCGATAGGAATTCTAATATATTGCCAACAGGGTCTAATGCTATATAAGAATATTTTTCTTTTAGATCGGTGAATGAGATTAGTAATACAAAAGTAGGTCCAATTAGTATATTTAATGCCCAACCGATATAAAATGCTATGCGATTATATAAAAAGATCGTAAAGATTGGGATGATTGCTACAAAACTATACATTGTTGATGTGTCTGGGTATGTCCAAAATTTAATATACACATATAGTGAAGATATTGTTGTAAATAATACTTTTGAAAATGTGTTATCTCTTTTAACAAAATTGTATAAAGCAAAAATAACAATGAACATTAAGATAACTTGAGTAATAAGTTCAATTGGATGATCCTTAAAAGTTAAAGGAGAGAGTGTAATTCCTACTAGTAATAAAGAAGTAAGTGAAGCCATAAAAAAAATATAAATTCGACGGCTCCTTTTGTTGTAGTACTCTGTATTTTTCATGCTTCAATCTCCGTTCTGAAAAGAAACTTTTCAATAATATTTTACACTTTTCAGAAAATTATTTATATATAAATTATGACATTAATATAAAAGAGACCAAAAATATGTTTTTTGGTCTCTTAGCAGATTGAATTAATTAGAAAATGAAACAGTGATCGTTACAATCTCAGAAGGGTTACCTGTTCTAATTGGAGGTCCCCAAGTTCCAAATCCTGATGAAACGACAAAGTGTGAGCGTTCTTTTTGTAAATAGCCCCAGTCAACTTCATAAAGTCGACGGGTAATTAAGTGATTAGGCAGAAACTGGCCGCGATGTGTATGTCCAGAGACTTGTAAATCTACTCCTAATTGAGTAGGGATTTCTAAATGATAAGGCTGGTGATCAAGTAAGATAATTGGTTTTGTATGATCGATTCCTTCAAGTAGTTCATGTAAATCTAAGCGCTTTTTACTTGCAAGGTCTTTACGACCAACGATATAGAAATTGTTATCAACTAGTTCTTTCTCATCTAATAAAATATGAATACCAGCATCCTTTAAATGCCGGGCAAGTAAATCTAAATGTCCACCGTAATAATCATGATTACCTGGGACTGCATATATTCCAATCTTTGGTTTTAACTTTTTCAACGTTTGAATCATATTTTCCTCAACAAAAGGAGTAATATCTTCATCAATAATATCTCCAGCAATTAAGACTAAATCAGGAGCTAGCTTATTTATCTTTTCAACGAGAAACTCTAATCTTTTATTCGTAACTAATGTGCTTAAATGTAAATCCGAAACTAGTACAATTGAAAGTTCTTTATACTTTTCAATTGGTTTATCAACATTGATGTCATAATGAACAATCTGTGTGTCTAGTGCACTTTTTCTACCTTTTACGATAAGGTTTGCGACACATAATATGACAATTGTTCCAAGTATCACAGTTATACTACTTGTTTTGAAAGATGTAAATTCTCTTAAAATCAGTCCAATCAAATCAGCAACGATCACAAAGAAAATTAAATAATAAAAGATAGCTAACCAGTATGCTCCAATTTTATGGATCGGTTTAAAGAATGAAGTAGGAAGCTTACTCTTTAAAACTCTTGAAAGAATGTACGCAAAAGTTATTAACAGAAATACGATCCAATAGATTATTTTTATTGTTGGATTCGTCCATCTACTTAGCAAAGCATTAATATAAATCCATCCATTAAGACCTATGTAAAAATTAATTAGGAAAAAGAAAATCATAACCAAAATAATATTTAATACTATTCTTTTATTCATATTTATCCCTTTCATACGATAGTGGTATGGTACTTCTAGTATAAATGTTTAAACTTATAAACGCACCTAATTCACTTTCTATAAATTGAAAAATAGCATAAAAATATTAATCGACAGAAAATGAAAAATAGTGCGAGTTAATAGGGTAAAATAAAGGATTTTTGGAAGTTTTGTCGTATTATATTTATGTTAATTATATTTCGAAAATTTCGAATCTAGTGAGGGTAAAAACGTGTTAATCGAAAAACTTTTGCTACATGTTTTAATCATATTAAGTCCAATCTTAATATACAGTATTATTTATGAAAGACATGGCTATAAAGATAAAATTTATCTTTTTGGCATGTTTCAGGCTGTAGCAGGCTTTTTTTGCATGGCCTTTCCATATCCAGCATATGGGTTATTTTGGGATTTAAGATATATCCCATTAACTCTTGCGTTTCTTTATTGTGGCTATCGCTGGGGGATCGTGACCTTTTTAGCGATCTTATTAGCTAGAATCATTTTAGGTGGAGACGCTATCATATTTGGTATGATCAGTATTACCTTATCCTCACTAGGGTCTTTAATTTTATTTAAATGGTTTTGGACATTTAAGCCTAAACAGAGAATAATTGCAACAACTCTTATTAGTTTATGGCCTGCTTTAGTTCAACTAGGAATCTTATTTACTTTTTTATTCGTAAATAAGATTAGTTTTAAAAGCGATTACAGACTATTTGGGTTAATTTTAATTTTTATTGTGATCGAGTTAATCGCAATTACTTTAGGAGCAAAACTGATTGAAACACTAATTGAAAATAAAATACTACATAAAGAAATCCAAAGAGCTGAGAAACTTAATACGTTAAGTGAAATGGCAGCTTCTATTGCTCATGAAGTTAGGAATCCACTTACAGTTGTTAAGGGTTTCCTACAATTAATGCAAGAAAGTAAAGACAATCAGTCTATGGAATATTTGCCTCTAGTATTAAGCGAATTAGGTAGAGCAGAAGGGATCATTAATGATTATTTAAATTTTGCCAAACCACAATTTGAAAAAGTAGAAACGTTCAATTTAAAGCAATGCGTTTCAGATGTAGTCACCTTATTAGTTCCTTTAGCTTTAAAGCAAAATGTTAAATTAAAAGGTGATACAGAAGTCGAAACATTTATAAATACAGATAAAAATCAATTTAAACAAGCACTAATAAACCTAATTAAAAACGCAATTGAGGCAACTAGCTCAGGGGGATATGTACATACGAAGCTACACGAAGAAAAAGATATAACGGTCATTACAATTAGAGATAATGGAAAAGGAATGACTAAAGAACAACTTTCACGTATTGGTACACTTTTCTATTCGACTAAAGAAAAGGGAACTGGCGTAGGAACAACAGTTTCTGTTCGAATCATTGAAGCAATGAATGGAACAATCACCTTCGAGAGTAGCGTTGATGAAGGAACAAAAGTAACGATTAAACTACCAAAAGTTGAGCCTAAAGACAGTAAATTGGTTTGACCTAATGGGAAAATGAAAAACGCTTAGGAAATTTAGACTAAGCGTTTCTATTAATGTGAGTATTGTCTGTAATATTATATCTTCCTAGCAAACCAAACTGTCCAACAGTCTTTTTCAATAATAGCAGATTGATGCTGAAGCTTATTATCGATGAATTTTACTAATTGATTTAGCTCTTCATCAGTGAGTTCATGAAGAATTGATCGACCTGTTCTAAGTAATAAATCACTCCGAAGTGTTTCTAGGTCAGCGTAGATACGTCTTGTTTCCCAAAGTTTTACTGTGTTTTCTATATGAAACCCAGCTGATTCTAATGCTGAGTGCATTTCTTGTGTATCATATCTTCTTGATATTTCTTTCGTTTTCAATTTTGGGTAAAGGTCAAAAAAATAACCTCGTATATGGCTATCATCTCCAGGAAGTAAACAATCTTCTGGCGTCCGGTCTTGTACGATTAATATTCCGTTCTTTTTTAGTAAACGATTTGCCTCATTGAAACAGCCATTTAAATTATTTAAATGATGGACTAAAGCCCTTTCCAAAACTACATCATAACTTGAAGATGGAAGCTTAGTATGATATGCATCTCCTTTACTAAAAGAAATATTACTGTAGTCTTTACAGTTATCAGCAGCACCTTTAAGCATTTCCTCTGAAAAATCTACCGCTGTAACGTGGTTTACCTTTAACTTAGAGAGAGCTTTCGAATAGATCCCTCCACCGCAACCTATATCAACTGCGTCCTTTCCAAACAAATCAATATTATCCCTCATTAACTGAATCCAAGATTGATCAGCCTCTCTAGTTGTATAAGTCTTATTATTGTGTGCATCGTGGAAGTTGATGGTCATTTGATTCCCTCCCTAAATTTGATTCAGGTGCTTCTATTTACTAGTATAGACGATGATATTACACTGAATAATATCAATAAGTTATTGGCATTAATAAGATATTTTTATTAAGAAAAGCGTTAGATAAAAAAGGAATGGTGAAAATGGAAGGTACAATCGAAAGATTTGAAAGCTTAAGAACTGAACTAATCAATCACTATGAAGCATCAAAAGGAAGTATCTTTGGCCATAAAGGATTAAAAATACAAGGTAAAGTTTTTGTATTCTATAATGAACCTAATATTGTTGTAAAGTTAAAGAAAGAAGATGTTGCAACAGCTTTAACATTAAGCGGAGCAAAAAACTTTGACCCAATGGGTGGGAAACCTATGAGAGAATGGGTTGAAATTCCATACGGGGATCAACAGTGGTTTGATTATGCAATAAAGGGTATGTCATACGTTAAAAGTTTACTAAAAAATTAATAACTTAAAATTTGTTTGTTATAAGCTATGGATGGAAGTTTAATGATGTCTATCGCTTTAATGTTAAGGGAGAATGATATAAGTGACCAATCGTAAAGTAGCAGTTTCTTGGAGTGGTGGGAAGGATTGTTGTTTAGCATTAGACTTACTAATTAAAAATAAATATGAAGTGGCATGTCTAATATCAATGGTATCGAAAAAGGATGAAAGAAATCATGCGCATGGGACGCCGCTTAATTTTTTACAAATGCAAGCTGATGCAATTGGTATTCCTCTTGTCATGATTGACTCAGCAGGTAAATACGAGGAGTCAATGATTAATGGATTAAAAAAAATAAAAGAGGAATTTGATCTTTCTGCGATTGCATTTGGTACTTTATATGTCGAGGAAGATCGACAATGGAATGAACTAGTTGCAACTAAGGTGGGACTTGAACCGATGTTCCCAGTGTGGATTAAGAAAAGTGAAACTACTAATTTACTAGATCAATGGCTTGAGACTGGATACGATGCAATTATTTGTAGGGCAAAAGAGAATATTTTTGATTCTACGATCGTAGGTAAAAGCCTAAATGATGACTTAAAAGAACTATTCATTAGCAAAGAAATCTGTTTAATGGGCGAGAGCGGAGAATATCATACGTTTGTAATTGATGGCCCATTATTCAAAGAACGCTTAAATATAGTAGATGCGGATACAATTCTAAATAGTGGATTATGGTCTTTAAATATTAAAGAAATAGAAACAACTAAATAGATTTCTACTGAATTTTTATAAAGAAAATATAGTTTGAGATTGCTATTATCATTGCTTTAGAGAAATTAGCAAAAGCAAGCTAAAATCACTTAAATATAATTATTTAGGTGACTTTAGCTTGTTTTAGTTGTCTTACTTTCAATTATTTGTAGTTAAGTACCAGTCAGCATAACGCTTAATACCCTCACTAATTGATATTTTAGGTTTATAGTTTAAATCACTTTTGATTTTTTCAATATTAAGTGTATAGTCATAGCTCAAGAAATTGGCAATATGCTTGGAAACTTTCGGTGGTTTGTTAGTAATCCTCGCAATTATTTCTGAATTCAACGCGATAAATGACAGTAGTTTTGGTGAGATGTTTTTTGTATTCAACTCTTTATTTAAGGCAAAGAAGAGCTGTTTAAGCACGTCAATTAAATAAAGAGGTTGATCATTTGTAATATTGTAGTATTCACCATTAAAGACATTATCTGCATTCATACAAGCGATGATCATATCGACAACATTATCGATATAAGTAAAATCCATTAGAACTTGTCCTTTATGAACTAATGGAATTCCTCCATTTTCATTTATCTGTATAAATCTTCCGAAAATCGTATGATCGAAAGGTCCAAAAATTTGTCTAGGTCTTAGGGAGATTGCAGGTAGTCCTTTTTCAATTGCATCTTCAATAATTAAATCTGCCATATGTTTTGTTTCAGCGTAATAATTAGAGTGTTTTGATGGCAACGGATCACTTTCTTTAACATCTTTACGACTCTCTCTAGTAAAGTACACACTCGGGGTCGAAATATTAATAAATTTTTTTAAATCTGTTGAAAGTGAAGCTTTAACAACATTTTTTGTCCCTTCAACATTTGTTTTCTCAAATTCAGAAAAACGTCCAAAAGGTGCTGCAAGTGCAGCACAATGGATTACATAATCTACATTCTTTATATTTTCTTCTAATAAGACAGAGTCATTCAAATCGCCTTTGACAAAGGTGACATTCTCCATTTTGTTGAAAAATTTAGCTGCTTCCTCATTTCTTCCAAAGGCTATAACGGAATAGCCCAATTCACTTAATTTTTTAGTCGTATGTTTCCCTAAAAAACCCGTGGCACCACTTATGAAAACATTCATTATTCCACCCCGAAAAGAAATTATTGTCGCTCAAAGTTTATGAATCTCGTTCCTTGGAAAGTTAGTTTTCCTGTATCATTTTCTACTAATTGACCATAAATGAACCCATCAATTTGAAATTCAATTCTGTCTCCAGATTCGACCTCAAGTGTAACATAATAATGTGTAGAGGAATGAGCGAACTGATTCGTATTAGCACGCTGAACGTAATCTATTCTTTTAGTAACTATTTTTGCTGGGACAATTAATTTGGGTTGTTTATTATTATAATTCCACTGCTTTAATCCTTTTAATAGTGCAAAAAATATACCTGCAAAAACGAAGACGAAAATGATTGGAAATACGAAAGCGATAATTTTAAAAATATCAAAACCTGCATCAAACCCTGACATTATTAAGACCCCCTTTTAATAAATTGTAAGTCTCACACTACTTAATCCTTTTTAAGTCAAATCGGTCTCTCTATATATAGTTTATTAAATTTTCTGAAAGTAATAAACCTATTTCTTTCAACAAGTTAATAAAATTGGAGCTGTATTGTAAACGTTAAATTATTTTAGTGAATTTTATTTCTTTTGTTATATAGATATAACGCTAAAATCGATCCAGCTAGTAAAAAATGTAAAATAATTACTATTAATAATCTAATAGAACTACAACACAAAAAAGCTTTAAATTAAGTGTAAATCTCGTTATTTTCCTTATATGAACTTTAATTGTGACAGAATAAAAAACTAAGTAAAAAATACTTCCATTTTAGTAAATTTTAATTGGATTAATTATTGACCAATAATATCCAGGGGAGTAGGATACTTTTAATAGAACTCTTTTTCTCTATTATGTTCCATAGCCATGGTAGTAGCTTTTAAAACTAGTATGGTGATCAATGAAATAAGGCTAACAAGGAGATAAGGGGTTAGATAATTTAAATCTATTACTATCTAATCGAAAAGCGGGTAGGGAATATGGAAAATTAGTTATAGGAGTGATAAGGAAATGAATGTTAAAGATTTAATATCAGTTTACAATCAGTATTACAGTCATTCTAATTTACGCGTTTTTTTTGTATCAGGCCATACTGACGAAATCGAGGAAATTACGGACTTTGATGGAAACGGTCACCATGCTTCACAATCATTTGGCATTTATGTGCTTATGTCTAGAACAGAGACGCAACTAATTAAATTAGTATCCTTAAACTTTGAAGATTTAGGAATCATTGAAATTTCTTTAAATGATTTAGGTGACGAAATAAAGCATGACTGGACTAGCTACTTAAAGAAAGTGATAAGTTATTTAAAACAAGCAGGGTATCGGATCAATAGGGGGATGGACATACTGATTTACAGTAATCTTCCAAATGAAGTAGGGCTATCCTCAACTAAATCAGTTGAAGCTTTAACAGATACAATGCTAAAAACATTATACGAATAGAAATGAGAAAGCACATCAATATTTTCAACAATTAAAAAACAGCTAAGATTACTCCGGAAAAATTAAATTCTCCTCCTGTAAATTATAATATTTCAAATTTGCTTAAATAAAACTTAATTATACGATCTTGATTTAAAGAAAATAAAATATGTAAAAAATTCTCCATATTTAATGAATAATCATACAACCTTCAACTGTTAAAATTAAAGTAATAGTTTCGAAAACAATTCAGATTGGAAGGTTACGAGGAGAGTTGTAATGACTACAATTAAAGATATTGCCGAAAAAGCAGGAGTATCGATTGCTACTGTATCAAGAGTGCTTAATTATGACCCTGCACTATCAGTAAGTGACGATACAAAACAAAGAATTTTTGAAACAGCAGAAAAGCTTTCATATAAGAAAAAATCAAAAGTAAAAAAGAATATTGCTAAAATCGCACTTGTTAAAGGAGATAGTGGAAATGAAGAATTAAGTGATCTCTTTTATATGCTAATTCGTTTTGGAATTGAAAATAAGTGTGAACAACATTCACTGCACATTTCTACTTTTTTTCGTGGAAATGAAAAGGGGATGCTAGATGAGCAAATACTTGGTGTGATTGCATTAGGTAAGTTTGATGATCAGCAAATTAGCTCATTGAAAAAAGTATCGAAAAATATCGTTTTTGTAGATTTTTCACCTGATGAAGAGAAATACGATTCTGTTGTGACAGATTATGAGAATGCTATTATAAAAGTTTTAGATCATTTTATATCGCATGGACATCAAAAAATCGGATATATCGGTGGACGCGAGTATGATAAGAAGCAAGGTCAAAAAGTTAATTCTCGAGTGAAAACATATAAAAATTATTTAGAGGAAAAGGGGCTCTTTCGAAAAGAGAATCTGTACTTAAGTGAATTTACAGCAGAAGCAGGGTTTAATTTGATGAACAAAGCAATTCGAGAACAAGGTGGAGATTTACCAACAGCATTTATAATTGGTTGTGATACGATGGCTGTTGGATGTTTAAGAGCACTTCATGAAGCAAAAATATCAGTACCAGAGCGTGTAAATTTAATCGGAATGAATGATTTTGTGTTTTCAAAATATCTTTTTCCTAGCTTAAGTACTTTGAAGGTTTACACTGAATTGATGGGTGAATCCGCAGTGGACTTATTAATGGAAAGGCTTTTAGGTAGGAAAGTAGCCAAAAAAGTGATTGTTCCTACGACTTTAAAGATTCGTCAAAGTAGCCTTTAAAGTAGATATTTGCGAAATTTGTAAGATAATTGCTAAAAATTAAACATTTTGCTTTTAATCTTAACTCTTTTTAGTATAATTAAAAATTAAAAGGAGTGGGAACGTGAAGGTTGGGTATTTAGGTCCTGAAGCGACTTTTACACATGTTGCTGTTCGGTCTGTATTTAAGAATGATGAACATATTGCTTATTCTAGTATTCCTGTTTGTATGGATAATGTTGCGGAAGGTGAAGTTGATTTAGTTGTCGTACCAATAGAGAATTCGGTTGAAGGATCTGTGACCACAACAATTGATTATCTTGTACATGAACAGCCATTAAAAATGGTTGGTGAAATTATTATACCGATAAGACAGCATTTATTGATGGCAAAAGGACAAGCACATCGAGTAAAGGATATTGAGGTGATTTATTCTCATTCTCATGCGTTAGCTCAGTGTCACACATTTTTGCATAATCAATATAAATATACAAAGTTAGAGCCAGTTACTTCTACAAGTGCTGCGGCTAAAATGGTTAGTGAGCAATCTAATGAGTGTATAGCTGCGATCGCTAACGAATTTGCTGCAAAGAAATATGGATTAGAAATTGTTGCTTCAGATATTCATTCTAATTCATATAATCACACGAGATTTATTGTTTTACAAAGACATGATGCCAAAATGGAAACGAATTATTTTGAACCTAAACATACTAAGGCAACTCTAGTGATTAACATGCCGGAGAATCGTGCTGGTGCGCTTCACCAAGTACTTTCAGCATTTGCATGGAGACAGATTGACCTTTCAAAAATTGAGTCTCGCCCGACGAAAACTGGATTAGGAAATTACTTTTTCATTGTTGATGTTGAGATGGGCTATGATGACGTATTATTACCTGGAGTAAAGCAAGAATTAGAGGCTTTGGGCTTTAGTGTAGAAATTTTAGGAAGTTACTCAACAATCTCATTATAAGAAAAGAGAAGGTTTATAAGCCTTCTCTTTTATATTTTTTATTTTTACATTTTTAGTAGTAATAAGGGGGAGGACAATAGTATCCTGGTGGGCAATAGTAGTAAGGATAGCCATAACCATAACCACCCCAAAAAAATGGGAAGAATGGGAAAAATGGACGGAAGAACGGACGGAAAAATGGACGTCCAAATCCAAATCCAAACCCTGGTCTACCAAATCCAAATCCAGGTCTACCAAATCCTCCACCAAATCCACCATGAAAGCCTCCGAATCCACCATGTCCAAAGCCACCGCCACCAAATCCATGCGGACGATACTCATGTTCATTCGACATATAAAAAACCTCCTTTACTTATGAGTCTTACATAATCAAAATATGCAGGACAAAAGTGGAAGGTTTGGGCATATTGTATATTCTTCTGAATTAGAAAATTAGAATTATTTAATACAATACTTTATTAAAACTTAATCATTCAATAAATTAAACTTACGAATACGATATTGTAAGTTTTGTCTACTGATGCCTAATTGTTTTGCAGCCTGTGTAATATTGCCGTTGTGATCATTTAAAACATTTATAATATGTTGTTTTTCTTTGTTCAATAAAGTATTTTTTAAATTTGATTTATCATCTATTGATTCTACCTGATGTAATGTAACGTCTCTTTGTTGTTGAACGATTGGAGTAGCAATTGTATTTCTTTTTTCGTTAAAAAATCTAGCTGGTAAATGAGTTGCAGATATAGTTGTTTCATTTTCTACTAAGTTCATTGCGCCTTCAATCATATGTTCTAGTTCGCGTATATTACCTGGCCAGTTATGATTCAGGAAGAAGTTTGTTACATTTTCATCTAAATTAGTTACCCGATGGCCGAAAAGACGATTATATTTTTGAATAAAGAAGTTTGCTAATAATAATATATCTTCGAAGCGTTCACGTAGTGGCGGTAGAAATAATGAAACGACACTTAGGCGGTAATATAAGTCTTTACGTAAATGATTATTCGCGATTGCTTCAATAGGGTCTTCGTTTATCGTAGCGATAATTCGAACATCTAATTCTTTTTCGTTAATTTCACCAATTCTTCTAACTTTACGTTCTTGAATAACTCTTAAAAGTTTAGCCTGTAAGTTAGGGCTAAGTGAATTAATTTCATCTAATAATAATGTTCCACCATTTGCCTCTTCAAATAATCCAGGCTTATCAATTGCCCCAGTAAATGCCCCTTTTTTTGTCCCAAAAAGAATACTTTCAATTAAGGATTCTGGAAGAGCGGCGCAATTTTGAGAAATGAATGGCTTTGTTGCTCTTTTGCTAGCATTATGAATACTTTGAGCGAATAATTCTTTACCTGTCCCAGTTTCTCCAACAATTAATACTGATGAAGAGGTCTTGGCAGATCTTTTTGCATCTTCAATTATGTTTTTAAATGACTCGGATGTTCCGATTAATTGTTCAAATGTATAACGTGTATTTCTGTTTTGAAGAATACCTTCCTGCACAGATTGCTTTAATTCTGTCACGTCGCGAACCATTTCAATCGCTCCAATAATTTTATTTTCTTTCATTATTGGGTAAGTATCATTGATTGTCGTAACTTCTTTTCCTTTATTATTAAAATAAGATTGTTTAATATTTTTTCGTACTTTACCTTTTTGCAGGGCATCAAGTAAGGTGCTCGATTGGTTTTTTTGAAACGTAAAGACATCTAAAAGGTTTTTATGTAAGACATCCTCTTCATTCATCATTTCGATTTCCATCATTTTGCGGTTATACACCATTGTATTTGCATCTTGATCAACTACATGTATACCGATATCAATTTCTTCTAATATTAATTGTAATAATTCATCAACAGCTAAAAAGTTTTGCTTATCATTTTTCATATAATTCTCTCTTTTCATTATAACAATAGAAAAAATTTGCACTTCTAACTATTTTTGGTAAGATAAAAAGGCAGTTTTTTCCGGATGTGCTAATTTTCTTTGTTAATCGTTTTTTTGCTGCAAATATTCTATGCATATTTTAATTAATTTTGCGCCTGAATGCAAAAATATTTTGCGGTAAATTGAAAACGGTATCATGATTAAAGATGAATAACGCTTAGAATAAGTACATTTTGTGAATTTTAATTTATTTAACAGGTTTGGCACGGAAATTGCTTATTCTTTTAGTAAGAGACTAAAAATTAATCAATAATATTGGGGGAACTCAAATGACAACTAATTCTCAAAAGATCATTGACCAAACAAATCAATATGGCGCAAATAACTATCATCCACTTCCAGTAGTAATCTCTAAAGCTGAAGGTATTTGGGTTACAGACCCTGAGGGTAACAGATATTTAGATATGTTAAGTGCATATTCTTCTGTAAACCAAGGGCATCGTCATCCAAAAATTATCCAAGCTTTAAAAGATCAAGCTGATAAAGTTACATTAACTTCTCGTGCTTTCTATAGTGAAAACATGGGTGAGTGGTATGAAAAGGTAGCAAAAGTTACGAACAAAGATATGATCTTACCTATGAACACTGGTGCTGAAGCTGTTGAGACAGCTATTAAAGCTGCTAGAAGATGGGCTTATGATGTTAAGGGTGTAGAGGAAAACCAAGCAGAAATTATTGCATGTGTTGGAAACTTCCACGGTCGTACGATGGCTGCAGTTTCTTTATCATCAGAAAAAGATTATCAACGTGGATTTGGACCATTCTTACCAGGAATTAAGTTAATTCCATATGGCGATATTGAAGCATTAAAAGCTGCAATTACACCTAATACTGCTGCATTCTTAATCGAACCAATTCAAGGTGAAGCTGGAATTAATATCCCTAAAGAAGGATTCTTACCTGAAGTAGCTGAAGTTTGTAAAAACGAAAACGTATTATTTATTGCAGATGAAATTCAAACAGGTTTATGTAGAACTGGTAAAACTTTTGCATGTGATTGGGATGGCGTAACTCCTGACATGTACATTTTAGGTAAAGCACTTGGTGGCGGAGTATTCCCAATTTCATGTGTTGCTGCAAATCGTTCAATCTTAGGCGTATTTGAGCCAGGTTCTCACGGATCTACATTTGGTGGAAATCCATTAGCTTGTGCAGTTTCTGTAGCTGCTTTAGAAGTTCTTGAAGAAGAGAAGTTAGCTGAGCGTTCAAATGAGCTTGGAAACTACTTTATGGAAAAATTAAAAGAAATCGATCATCCTCACATTAAAGAAGTTAGAGGACGTGGATTATTTATTGGTGTTGAACTTCATGTACCAGCACGTGTTTATTGTGAAGCATTAAAGAAACAAGGTTTATTATGTAAAGAAACACATGATACAGTAATTCGTTTTGCACCACCATTAATTATTTCAAAAGAAGATTTAGACTGGTCAATTCAACAAATTAACGAAGTATTTAGCCAATATAAAGCAACTGTATAAATGGAGCGATAAAAATGACAACTACAATCCCACAAAATGAAGTACAAAACAAAATCAAAGAAGAAGGAAGAGAATTAATTGAGTCTACTCAAGAAGTAATCTCAGAAGCTCTTCATAAACTTGGTTATTCAAAAGAACTTTATGAGTTATTAAAAGAACCATTACGATTTTTAACAGTTCAAATTCCGGTAAGAATGGATGATGGCTCAGTGAAGATTTTCACTGGCTATCGTTCACAACATAATGATGCTGTAGGTCCAACAAAGGGTGGAATTCGTTTCCATCCTGAGGTTAATGAGGACGAAGTAAAAGCTTTATCAATGTGGATGAGCTTAAAATGCGGTATCGTTGATTTACCATACGGTGGGGGAAAAGGCGGTATCATTTGTGATCCAAGAAAAATGTCAATTTATGAGTTAGAGCGTTTAAGTAGAGGATATGTTCGTGCGATTAGCCAAATCGTTGGACCAACAAAGGATATTCCTGCTCCAGACGTATATACTAACCCACAAATTATGGCTTGGATGATGGATGAATATAGTAGAATTCAAGAATTTGATTCTCCTGGATTTATTACTGGTAAACCACTTGTATTAGGTGGATCAGAAGGACGTGAAACAGCTACAGCTCAAGGTGTTACAATCTGTATCGAAGAGGCTGCTAAACGTAAGGGAATCGATTTAAAGGGTGCTAGTGTCATTGTTCAAGGATTTGGAAATGCGGGTAGCTTCTTAGCGAAGTTCATGGTTGAAGCAGGTGCAAAGGTAGTCGGTATTTCTGATGCACTTGGCGCATTATACGATCCAGACGGTTTAGATATTCATAGCTTACTAGAAAAAAGAGATAGCTTCGGAACGGTAACTAACTTATTTACTGATGTAATTTCGAATAAAGAATTACTAGAAAAACCTTGTGATATTTTAGTTCCAGCCGCAATTTCAAATCAAATTACAATTGAAAATGCTCACAATATTAAAGCATCAATCGTAGTTGAAGCTGCAAATGGTCCGACTACTCTAGAAGCTACTAAAATTTTAACAGAGCGCGAAATTTTACTAGTTCCAGACGTACTAGCAAGTGCTGGTGGAGTTTCTGTTTCTTATTTTGAGTGGGTTCAAAATAACCAAGGTTACTACTGGTCTGATGAAGAAGTTGCTCAAAAGCTTCGTGAAAAAATGGTTCGTTCATTTGATAGTGTTTACCAAACTTCAGTTAATCGCAAAGTAAATATGAGATTAGCTGCATATATGGTTGGTATTCGCAAAATGGCGGAAGCATCTCGTTTCCGTGGATGGGTTTAATAGATTAATTGGTTTGCTCCAGATGAAAATTTCATCTGGAGCACTTATATTGTATTGACAGATAATAAAATCTATTTTTATAATTAAGTATTATCTCAATACAATGATTTGTATACGTTTTCAATCGTTATCTGAAAATTTAGTCTTAAAATATGTTGGTTTAAAGAGCTTTAGTGTTCGTTAAGGAAATAAGTGAACTTATATTCTGTTATATCAGAATATTTTAACTTATACGCACAATTTACATCTAGAGGAGGGACTTTCATGAAACAACAAGAACAGGGGTTAAAGAAAGAGCTTAAAAGCAGACACTTGTTTATGATTGCTCTTGGGGGAGTAATTGGGACAGGTTTGTTTATGGGATCAGGCTATACAATTAGTGAAGCTGGTCCAGGTGGAGCAATATTAGCCTACTTAGTAGGTGGAATCGTAATGTATTTAACAATGCTATGTTTGGGAGAATTAGCAGTTAATTTACCTGATGCTGGTTCTTATCAAACTTATGCAACTAAATATATCTCACCAGCGTCAGGCTATGTAGTTGGATGGATGGCATGGTTAAACTGGTCGGTAACAATCGGTTTAGAGTTAATTACAGTTAGTATGTTAATGAAGAGATGGTTTCCAGATGTACCGACTTGGATCTGGTGTGTAGTATTTGGGGTAATATTATTTGCAATAAATGCACTTTCAACTAAAAGTTTTGCTGAAGTTGAATTTTGGTTTGCAAGTATTAAAGTAGTAACAATTGTTCTATTTATAATTTTAGGTGGAGCAGTAATGTTTGGCATTGTACCAATGGAAGGGACAAAGGCTCCAATGCTTTCTAACTTTACAGACCACGGCGGACTTTTCCCAAATGGCTTTTTAGCGATTATGGTCACAATGGTTGCAGTTAACTTCTCATTCCAGGGAAGTGAATTAGTAGGGATTGCAGCTGGTGAAAGTGAAGATCCAGCAAAAGCTGTACCTAAAGCAATTAATAACACAGTATGGCGAATTCTAGTATTCTTTATTTTATCAATTTTTGTTTTAGCAGGTCTTTTCCCTTGGGAGAAAGCTGGTTTAGTAGATAGCCCATTCGTAGTAGTATTTGATAACATCGGTATTCCATACGCAGCAGATATTATGAACTTTGTTATTATTACAGCAGTTCTATCAGTTGCTAACTCAGGTTTATACGCAACATCTCGTATGATGTATTCAATGGCTCAAAAAGGAATGGTTAGTCCGAAATTAGGAAAATTAACTAAAAAAGGTGTACCTTTAAACGCTTTAACTTTTAGTATGTTTTTTGGTTGTTTATCTCTATTAAGTGGTATTTACGCAGAAGACACGGTTTATCTATGGTTGCTATCAATTGCAGGATTTGGCTGTTTATTTGTTTGGGCAAGCATTGCATTATCAAATCTTTTAGGTAGAAAGAAATACCTTCAAGAAGGTGGGAAATTAGAGGATTTAAAATATAAAACGCCTCTTTATCCAATCGTTCCAATCGTTGCTTTTGTTTTAAATGTAGCTGTAATCATTAGTCTTGCATTTATCCCAGATCAACGCATTGCATTGTACTGTGGTGTTCCATTTATGATTGCATGTTTAATTTATTATCATTTCTCTGCTAAACATAAGATTGAAAAACACGAGCAAGAAGAGAATAAAAAAGTAAGTTAATAATTGTTTTGAGATTGTCTCAAAAATTTGTGAAAACTCGCTAATTACTAGCGAGTTTTTTTGTATTTTTGAATTGTAGTTATGTTGTTGATCAGGTTTAGCGATAATTGAGATTTATTTAGTAAGGGAAGCTCACAACTTTATCAACATTGTCCACATATCGTTCATGCTTGTTAAAATTGAAACTACTTATTTCAGCTCACACAAACCCAACATAAATCGTACCCACAAATTTATTGAATAAAAATTACTGCTTTATTAACAAAGTTCACAATTTTATCAACAGTGTGCATATTTTCGTTAATATTTTTTTGATTTTGCAGGGGAGAGCGGCTACTTATCCACTGTTTTGGTGAACGTATTACAGTTTTTAACTGATTCTGCATTAAATATTAACAAATGTTCGCAAGTTCTTGTTAATAACCTTTTATAGAAAGGAATGGGGAAGTTACTTATCCACATTTTACTGTTATGGCTATATTTTCTTTAGAATCAGATATGAGTTATACACATAAAAAAAGAACTGTCCCAAAAGTGCATTGACTTAAGGGACAGTTACATTTTTACTGCTTATTTATTTTTTTCAGACTCTTTACTTGTTACAGAGATGTCTTGTAAGTGACCTTGGAAGCCTTGACCTGCTGTTAAGTCGTAACCTTTAACGCGCTTATTAACTCCATCTAAACCGAAGCGGAATAGAGTAGGGATAACTGGCACTTCGTCATTTACAAGCTCTTGCCATTTATCGTATACTTCTTGACGGTATTTTTCATCAAATGCTTTTGCTGAAATACCTTCTTTTAATAGTTTATCATTGTCGTTATTTACCCAACGAACGTAGTTGAATGGTGCATTTTTCGCCCAGATTCCAGATGGGTCTGGGTCAGAACCTGTTCCCCAAGCTGCTGCGAAAATATCGATTTTTGGATTATCTTTTTCTACCATATCGTAGAATGAGTTGAACTCATGTAAACGTCCATCTAATAATTGAACATCTAAGCCAACTTCTTTCCAAGATTGTAAGTAGAATTGTGCTAATGGTTCAGCGATATCGCCACCACTCATAGAAGCGAAGTTGATTTTAAACGGTTTTCCGTTTGGATCTTCACGTAAACCATCTCCAGTTACATCTTTGTAACCAGCTTCGTCTAGTAATTTTTTAGCTTTTTCAGGATCATGAGTATATCCTTTTAATGCTTTATCAAAGTATTTAGGGAATGATGGTGGAATGACAGATGTTGCAGGCACTCGTAATCCTTTGTATAATTTTTCCCCAACTGATTTGTTATCAAGGGCATAAGCCATTGCTTGACGTACACGCTTATCTTGGAATTTTGGGTTATCCATTACGTTTACACCATTTTTCGCATCGTAATGACCTAATTTAAATCCAATGTAAGAGTAAGCTAACTCAGTTTTACCGATTAATTGGATATTTTTTAATTTTTTAGCTTGATCATATTGGTCAGCTGAAACAGAAGCGATATCGATATCTCCGTTAGCTAGAGAAGATGTAGCAATAGTTGGATTAACAACTTTTAAAAGTACACCGTCAAGCTTTGGAGCACCGTTCCAGTAATCTTTATTCGCTTCGAACTCTACAGCTTCACCTGGAGTGATCTTTTTAATTTTAAATGGTCCAAAGCCGATAGGAGTTTTACGAATTTGGTCAGATGATGCTAATTTATCGATTGGCACATTGCCTAAATATTTTTTAGGTAGTGGGTTAGTCCATAATCCAGTAAGTACAGATGGGTTAGCTTCTTTAAATGTAATTGAAATTGTTTTAGGATCAATTACTTTAACACCGGAAATATTTTTTGCCTTTCCGTTATGATAATCTTCCATACCTTCAATCATAGACATTTGTGAGTCATAACGTACACCTGTATATTTTGGATTACCAATTACTAGATAAGAATATTCTAAATCCTCTGCTGTAACTGGATCCCCATTCGTCCAATTTACATTATCGCGAATTTTTAATGTGATTGTCTTTTTGTCATCGCTTAATTTATATGTAGCAGCACCATCTTGGTCATAAATATAGTTTTCATCTGTTGAAAGAAGTGCTTCATCAAAGAATTGAAGAACTTGAGAATCTGGATCGCCTTCATAGAAAACTGTATTTAAGATACCTTCAAATGGCGTATCTGAAACTAAACCATATTTTAAAATGCCACCTGAAACCGATTTTTTGTTATTTGAAACTTTAATTGGAAAAGCAGCTTGATCGATTTGCTTAGTAGTAGTTGAAGTCTTTGTGTCGCCACCTTTACATGCTGAAAGAATCATCATAGATACTGCCATTGCGCTTAATACTTTAGTAAAGCTTTTTGCATTTTTCATATTTCCACTCTCCTTATTTTTTAATTAACCTCTTCTTTGTCTAGCATCAGCTGCACGCTTTAGCGCTTCACCGATGAAATTTATACTCAGCATGAGCACTAAAATCATGCACGATGCAGGTAACCATATCCACAGCTTATTTTGTAAAACATCAGGATTTGTTGCATAACTAACTAGTGTTCCTAAACTTGGTGTACTTTCTGGTAAACCAAATCCAAGGAAGGTTAGACCAGATTCGATTCCAATATTTCCTGCTAGGTTTAAAGTGAATGCAACGATAATTAATGAACTTACATTTGGTAAAACGTGTGAGATAATGATTTTCCAATTCGGCGTGCCAATTGCTTTAGCTGCAGCCACATAATCTAATTCGCTCTCTGATAAAACTTTTGAACGAATTAATCTTGCCTTACCTGTCCATAAAAAAAGGCTCATAATAAGGACAAAATTTATGATTGAGAATTTAGGTACAACTGTTACGAATACAATAATTAGCATTAATGTTGGTAGGGATAGGAAAAAGTCAATAATACGCATAACGACACTGTCTACCCAACCACCGAAATAGCCAGCTATTAAACCTAATGCTAGGCCAAGTAGATTTGTAATAATTGTGATAAAAAATCCAATCGTAAAGGAATTTCTAGTCCCAATGATTAGTTGTCCAAATATATCGCGTCCCCCGTAGTCAGTACCTAACCAATGAGTAGAGGATGGGGGTTGATAGATTGATAGAAAGTCGACTTTAACAATTTGGTTTTGATCTAGAATAAGAGAAGTAGCATACACACCTATTATTATTAGGCCAAGTACGATAAGAGAACCTAAAGCTAACTTATCTCGTCTAAATTCTGCCCAAATGACACTAAATCCTGATGGACTTTTTCGTTGCTCTGTAATATGAGTTTGATTTTCGATTTTTAATTCCATAAATTTCACCTACCCTATTCAATCCGTATACGTGGATCTACGATGCTTAGAATAATATCTGAGATTAATGTTCCGAAAAGTGTTGCAAGGCATGTCATTAAAACAAGCGCATTTACAACGGTAAAATCACGTAACATAACGGATTTAACGAACAGTTGCCCAATTCCTGGATAGCCAAAAATTGATTCTAAAAATACAGAACCAGCTATTAAACCAGTGATCTCATAACCTAAAAATGCAGCGATTGGTAAAAATGAATTTCGTAAAACGTGTCGAGAATAAACCTTTGATTCTGGAACACCTTTTGATCTAGCTGTTCTGACAAAATCTTTTACTTTTGTATCGATAATTTCACTACGCAAATATTGAGAAATTCCAACAGTTGAAATAAGTGCACCTGATAAAGTTGGTAAAACAAGATGATCTAATTTGCTTACGTAATAAGCAAAAGTTCCGTCAGCAACCGTAGGGTCTACGCTACCGCCCGTTGGGAAAAGATCAAAATAAAATCCAAAAACAAACAGCATAACAATTCCAAAAATAAATAAAGGGGTAGCAAAACCTAAATAGTTATATCCGGTTATCAGCTTATCCGCCCAGGTGTCGCTATAGCGTCCACTAATAATACCAAGTGGAATTGCCAGTAAATAAGTTACAATAAACACGCAGAGGGCAAGTAATACAGTATTTCCAATACGGTCACCAATTACATCAACTACATTGATTTTATGTGTATAGGAAACACCAAAATCTCCTTTTGCAACATTTTTAATCCAATGATAATACTGAACATAAGCAGGATCATTTAAACCCATTTCTTCACGAATTTTTTCAATTTCTTGTGGATTAGCTTTTGGGTTAATTGATCTTCCAGTAAGCGCATCACCAGGCATTGCTTTAGCTAGTGCAAAGATTAGTATACTCAAGATCAGAAGCTGAGGAATCATGATGAGTATACGTCGAATGACAAATTTTAACATATTCGTTACTCCTTTCTAAGGTAATGCTACTCGATGAGTATCTGAGATTGGTTTTAAATCAAATGGTCGACCATTTTCATCAAAGTAAGAAGAAGCATTTTGTTGATATTCTTTTCTAACTTCTTGTCTTTCTCTAATTTTTTCTTCTCGAACTTCTGGACGAATATCTGGTATTGCTGCAATTAAGCGTTTAGTGTATATATGTTGTGGGTTGTTTAAGATATCTTCAGTAGTGCCTTCTTCAACAAGTCTTCCTCGATACATAACACCAATTCGATCGCATAAATGGCGAATAACGCCTAAGTCATGTCCGATAAATAAATAAGTTAGTTTGAATTCTTCTTGTAAATCTTGTAAGAAATTAAGTACTTGTGCTTGTACTGAAACATCCAAAGCGGAAACAGGCTCATCTGCAACTATTAACTTAGGTTGTAAAGTTAAAGCTCTAGCAATCCCAATTCGTTGACGTTGACCACCAGAAAATTCATGTGGATATTTATATAATGATTCTGGAGATAATCCAACTTTATTTAAGTAGTAAAGTACTCGTTCACGTTCTTCTTCAGCAGTTAAAGTTTCATAGTTTCTTAGCGGTTCTGCAACTAAATCAATAATTCTCTTTTTAGGATTTAAAGAAGAGTATGGGTCTTGAAATATCATTTGAATCTCTTGGCGAAATGCTCGCATTTGCTTTTTATTTAGTGTTATTAAGTCCTTGTCTAAAAACTTAATACTTCCATTAGTAGCCTGAGTCAATTGAAGTATTGCCTTACCTGCAGTAGATTTTCCACTACCTGATTCTCCAATAAGGCCATATGTTTCGCCTTCGTTTAGTTCAAATGAAATTCCATCAACAGCTCGAACATGATCTACAACTGTTCGAAAAATACCACCACGAATAGGGTAATGTACTTTTAAGTTATCAACCTTTAATAGAGACATTTACGATCGGTGCTCCTTTCTCGTTCTTGAAATGGAAATGCTTATAACAAGAACAACGTACATAATGATTTGGTTTAACTTCATGCAAGATAGGTTGATTTTCATGAGCGTAATTTTGAATCCAAGGAATACGGTGGCTGAATCGGCAGCCTGTTCTAGGTAGTTTGTCTAATGGTGGAACTGTACCTTCAATAATATGAAGTCTTTGATTTTTTGAATGAGTAGTAGGAATAGAGTTTAATAGTGAGCGCGTATATGGGTGTAATGGATTATTTAGTATTTCTTCTACTGAACCAGTCTCAATAATTTGTCCAGCATACATAACTGCAACACGATCTGCTACTTCTGCAACAACACTTAAGTCATGCGTAATTAAAATGATGCCTAGCTTCGTTTTCTTCTGTATTTCTTTTAATAAATCTAATATTTGAGCTTGTATTGTTACATCTAAAGCAGTAGTTGGCTCATCTGCAATGATGAACGAAGGGTTACATGCAATGGCAATTGAAATCATAGCACGTTGTCTCATACCACCAGATAATTCATGCGGGTACTGTTTATAAGTAACCTCTGGCTTTGGAATTCCAACTTGATCTAATAACTCTAATGCACGCTCTTTTTTTTGTGAACGTGAAAGATCAGTATGAAAATCCAAATTTTCTTCAATTTGTTTACCAATCGTCATTAAAGGATTTAGAGCAGTTAGAGGTTCTTGGAAAATCATTCCGATTTCCTTGCCTCGAATTTTATTCAATTTACTATCATTTAGCGTTAGTAAATTTGTACCCTTGTAAGAGATCGATCCATTCATTTTTGTACGATTATTTGAATGTAGTCCTAAGATTGATAGGGCTAGTGCACTTTTACCGCAGCCTGATTCACCCACAATTGCAAGAACTTCATTTTCATGGACAGTTAGTGATACATCATCCACAGCAGGATAGTATTGGTTGTTTATACGAAACGATGTCGTTAAATGTTCGATTTCCAAAAGAGGTTTTGACATTTCGTGTCTCCTTTCGAGATTTCATGAGCAAAATTGTTTGTATATTTTGAATTTTCATAAGTATAATATTATTACGCGAATGTTTCAATATGAAAACATTTTCTGTAATATATAGTCCTTTTTGACTAAAAATCATTCAAAATTCAGTTTAACTAGTAAATTAATAGGGAAAAAATGTCACTATGATTCGATAAAAAGGTTGATAGATTAAATAAAATAAGGGAGAGTAAGGAAAATACAAAATGAAAACGTTTCCAAAACAGTTTGAAGAGTAGATAAAAAGATGTGTTTGAAAATAAAGGAGAATAAAAGAGGTTTTTGTCGGAAATTGAAATAATTTAGTGGAAAATATATTTCAGATGTACAATTTGTAGTTTTAAATTCCTAGTTCAAAATACCTGTTTTCACACGAAAAAATAAGAATTACATTAAAAAATATATGTCTACTAAAATTTATTTTAGATAAATTAGGAAAGAAAAAAAGCAGTATAAAGATAAAAGGATGAATAATCCATTTTATTTTATACTGCTTTTCTTAATTTAATCTTAAGTCTTAACTCAATTTAAGTAGGCTGTTAACATCCAAACATGCTTTGCAAGTTGTTCTCGAATGGCTAAAAGTAAATCATGAGTAACTGAATCATTTTCAGACTCTGCAATTTCCATACCATCTTTTAATTCTTCAATTAAATAATTATAGTCCTTAGTAATGTCCTGAACCATTTCATCAGAAGTAATATTCTTATTTGCTTCATTAAGGCTTGAAGTATCAAGATACTCTCTCATTGTAGCTAGTGGTTTTCCACCAATTATTAACACTCGCTCTGCTAGCTCATCAATATGTAAACTTGCCTCATTGTAAAATTCCTCAAATTTAGTGTGTAGAGTGAAAAAATTTGGACCTTTTACATACCAATGATAGTTATGTAACTTTACAAATAGGATATTCCAGTCTGCTATTTGCTTATTTAGCACATCAACAGTCGTTTTTGAGATGGATGATGTATCCATTAAAATCCCTCCTCTAAATGATGTAAAAGATTAAAAAACCATATAAACCATCTTAACTGATAATGAGGAAAAATAGTCATGGTAATATTTGATAGCTAAGACAACAATTAGTAAAATTAACGTTAAATTGTAAATAGCTTTATATTGAAATAAAAAAATTCATCCTATTTGAGGTTTGGATGGAGATTAGAAGATGAAAAGTACTTACTCATAACAGAAATAGAAAGAATATAAAAATAACATACTCTTAACAGGTTTATGAGTAAGTAAAAAAGCAAAAAGATTATAGTAACTCCTAAAGGGTTCATGAGTAAGTAAAAAAGCAAAAAGATGAAATATAGTAACTCATAAGTGGTCCATGAGTAAGTAAAAAAGCAAAAAGATGAAATATAGTAACTCATAAAGGGTTCATGAGTAAGTAAAAAAGCAAAAAGATGAAATATAGTAACTCATAAAGGGTTCACGAGTAAGTAAAAAAGCAAAAAGATGAAATATAGTAACTCATAAAGGGTTTATGAGTAAGTAAAAAAGCAAAAAGATGAATATAGCATACTCATAAAAGGATCATGAGTAATTAAAAAACATATAGACGAAAATACCTTACTCAAAACCGGCCTATATGTAAGGAAAAAACAAAAAACCTCATCTAGTTAGATGAGGTTATTTTAGCGATGAATCTACGCTCTCTTCAGGAAGGGCGGACTTAGGGTCAATTCTTATAGCATCATCCTCATTTAAAGCTTTTTTCAATAATAAAAATAATGAGCCAATCATACCAAGAAGAATAATTACAAAAAAGAAAAAGATGATTACATCATAGACCAATGTTAAAACCCCCTTCGAAACTTTTCTGTATTCATATATATGATTGAAGAAATGGACAGATAACCAAAATTCACAAAGTGTTCAAAATTTAAATGCATATTTAAAATGTGGATAGAATGTTTTTACTATTTGGTTGGATCAATCTAACTAAAAGCAAGTGACATCACCATTTGTAGCAGTTAAACCTAAAATATTAAGAAGAACTTCTCAAAAAAAAAACAAGTTAAAACTCAACGTGATTACCGTTGATATAGGTAAAAAATGTCGTTGAACCATCGAAGATAATCATGTTACATTTTTCACATATTTAACAGTAATTCATCCGACAGAAGACTCTTTCTAGACGTTTAAAGAAAATAGAAAAAGAGTAGAGAAAATTATTTTGGAATGGAGAAACATAATGGTAAAAAAAAGAAAGCTACTTTTTAAAGCGACTGTATTAGCTTCCATTTTTGTCTTCATGACGAGTGGGACGCAACCGAGACTACTTGGATTAAAGGGATTACTTAAACCAACTATTACAGAAGCAGCAACATTTCCAAACTTGGTCCAAAACCCTACATTTAATTTTGATAGTCAAACAACTACTTTTCCAAATTGGTCATTTGTGGCGTATTTAAATAAAAGCCAAAGTCTAGGTCCTTATAGCTTCAATTTAGAGGATCAAGGTGACGGCTGGTATAAGGTTTATGGTGATGTCAACCCAAAAAGTTATGTTAAACCTGTTCCAGGGGGTGGGATTTTATTAAAAGTATTAAACTCGTCAGGTTCTCAAGAGTTCATAGCAATGAACCAAACGATTAACACAATTCCAGGACAAACTTATATCTTAAAGTTTCCTTTTAAACTTATTCAAAATGCGAATACCGATCCTAGGTATTCTTGGTTTGTATCTGACACAGAAAGTAATACCGCTCTAACGACAGATAAAGAATGGAGAGAATACACAGGACCTCAAAATGTAACGACTACTTTCACTGCGATCGGAAATAAAGTAAATTTTAGAATTTATTTTGAAGACGGTATAAAAGATGCTCTTGATGGTAGTGGATTTCAAATCTTTCAGGTTGATCATGTTTCTATTACAGTACTAGATACTAAGGCACCCAAAATAACAAATGCTACTATTACCATACCAGAAGGTTACAAAGGTGGTGCATCGTGGACCAATAAAAACACGACAATTCACTTTACAGCAACTGACGATTATGGTGTCGATCCAACATCGTACGAAGTTTCAACAGATAATGGTGACACGTGGAGTAAAGCCGGTTTAAGTAATGCCACCTCAACAGGCGTTGATTATACAGTTTCAACCCAAGGTACGACAAATATTCTAATTAGAGCAAAAGATGATTCCGGAAACCAAAGTAATCCAGTAACCGATCCTGGAGCTAAATTTACAGTAAGGATTGATAAAGAAGCACCTATTACTAACTATACTGACGGGCAATTATATAATAAAAAAACAGCAACAAATATTACTTTCAGTGATGCACTAAGTGGTATTGATACAGCTAAATTAAATGGGACAACCATTTCTTCTGGAACAATAAACCCAGCTGATGGTGAACACACATTAGTCATCACTGATAAAGCAGGTAATCAAACAATTCTACACTTTACAGTAGACAAAACTATTTTACCGCCAGTTGTGAACCCAATATCGGATGTAAGCACAAGTATAACGGGAACTGTGGAAGCAAATAGTACAGTAAAGATAACTTTACCAGATCATTCAATTCTAACGACAAAAGCCAAAGCAGATGGTACTTATTCGGTATCCGTAACGCCGTGGACGTTGTATGCGGGGGATGTAGTGAGTACAACTGCAACAGATGTCGCAGGTAATACAAGTACAGATACAAATGTAACAGTAACGGCAGAAACAAAAAATCCAGTCAATCCAACAAATCCAACAAGTCCAGTCGAGCCAGTTAACCCAACTGACCCAGAGAATCCTCATGAACCTGGAACAAAGAGTTCGTTAAGTATTGACTATGTGTCAAATTTCCATTTTGGTGCGCAGGAAGCATCAGGTAAAAATGAAGTTTATACTGCTCAATTAGATGAAGTAAAACAAACTTCAGATGGTTCGATCATTAAAGTACCAAATTTTATTCAAGTAACAGACCATCGTAGAATAAAAACTGGATGGAAACTAACAGTGCAACAAAATGAACAATTAAAGAGTGGGAATAATGAATTAAAAGGTGCGGTTTTAAAATTAAATAATCCTATTTTAAACTCATCCACACATGCGCAGTATAAACCAGTAGCTAATACAGTGACATTGGTTCCCGGTGGCGGTGCCCAGAAACTAGCTTTTGCAGATGAAGGAAAGGGACTTGGAACATGGACTATTGCATATGGACAGAATCCTTCTAGCATAACCCTTTTCGTGCCTGGAGCAGCTTATAAAGAAGTAGGTGCCAAATATAAAACAACATTAACATGGACATTAGTAGATGCACCGCTTTAAAATCAGAAACTTTCTATATAGATGTTAAAATGAAAGTAAATACCCCATCGAGTAAGTCATAAAAAAGACTACTCGGTGGGGTATCTTGTACTTGCTTATTTGAATGCGTTGGAACTTTAGACTGGCTAAAAACTTATGCTGCTTGATTTCGGTTCTTTTTAACATGAACAAGAGCTGGAGCAGAAGAAAGTAAAATGATTAATAGAACTGCACTAATAATAAAAGAAGGAACCATGTACCAAGCATTATATACTAATGAATAAAGAGAAACTGGTGTACCTTTTGGAGCGTAGGAACCGTAGAAAACAATCCCAGCAATAAAGTGACAGATGAATCGAGCTAGTGAACCGATAAAAGTTCCTAAAATTATATAAGCTGCTGCACTTTTTTTATTGCCATTTGATAAACTATTTTTTATTTGTTTATATACAAGACCAGCTAATCCGAGACTTGTAAATGCTAGAATATAGTCTAAAAATACTTGGATTGGATGAACAAAATATAGCTTTGTAACAATTTGTAGTGCTGCTAATAAAAGCCCAGTAATTAAACCTTGCTTTAATCCCCAACGAAAAGCAATTAGAAAAACTGGAATCATTGATAATGATACAGAGCCACCTTGAGGTGCAGTAAACAATGGTAAGAAATCAAAAACGATTGCTAGTGCTGCACACATCGCAATTTCTGTCATTAATTGAATCTTTGATGTCTTCATATACATTTCCCCCTTTATTAGTGGACAACTTATGTAGTGAAACACTTTGTAAGTAATGATGTTTGAGCGACTAGTAGCACACATTTTGTAATGTCTAGTTCCAGCGCCTTGCCCCTCGAGGTCATAAGTCAAAGCCATGTGAAAATTAAAAAGCAATTTTCCCCTGTCTTTGCCTTATGCTTGTCGGGGCAAAAGCGAGCCGCTTCCACATTTCAAATTAGGGAGATTTCAGTAGGAATAAATAAAAAAAGCAATACTGGGTAGCATGATGATCCCGGCGTTGCTTTTTCATCGTGCCACATCCCTACGTTAGTACTAACTAACAGGTTCAGAGGGTAAGAATAGCTACTCTATTCACTCTCAGCCAAATGGCTCCCCTTGTGGTTTAGCTTACATTTAGTTGTCTTTACTAAATATAGTCAAGGTCTTTTAAAAATACAATTAATTTATCCGTAAAATTTAAAAAAATTTAGCCACTGTTAATGGTAATTGTGTAAGAATCGCGAAAAACATTAACTGAGTTAACTTTTTAGATAATCATTAAAATTATTTTTAAAAAATGAGTGTAATCATAGCTATTATGTAAAAAATAAGCATTATAACTTTTATCTTATTTATACTAGTCATAAATTATTCACAATGGCTTGCTTTTCATTTTAAAATTTACCGTGTAGAATGAATACGAAAGAAACAGCTAAATTTTGGCAGAAAGTGTAAATAATTTGAAGGAGACATTGAAATGATTCAAGTATTATTTGTCTGTTTAGGTAACATTTGTCGATCGCCAATGGCTGAGGCTGTTTTTCGTCATTTAGTGACAGAAAAAGGGTTAGATAAACAATTTATGATAGACTCAGCTGGTACTGGAGATTGGCATTTAGGTCACGCTCCACATAAGGGAACACAAGGTTTATTGAGTGAAAAAGGTATAACCTGCGAAGGTATGAAAGCTCGAAAAGTGACAGAAAATGACTTTAAATATTTTAGTTATATTGTTGCTATGGATGCACAGAATAAAGAGGATTTAATGAATTTAGCAAGAAATAATTGTATAGGAGAGATTTCACTACTTTCAGATTATGTTCCAGCATCAATGTGGAAGGAAGTGCCTGATCCATATTATACGGGTAATTTTAATGAAGTATATGACATCATTACAGAAGGATGCTCTCATTTACTTCAGCATATTTTAAAGCAACACCAATTAACAGTTTAGAGGAGGATGTAGAATGTCAAAACGTAACAAAGCTTTACGCAATATTCTAGTCGGAGTCGCAATTGGTGCAGGAGTTACTCTACTTAACAAGGAAAATCGTGAGAAAATCTCACGTAAAGGAAGAAGCGTAACAAACAAATTAAATCAAATTAAAGAAGATCCAGAAATCGTAAAAGGTGCTGTTCGAAATCAATTGAGAGTAGTACAAAACTCAGTTGAGAAATTAGAAGGCAATGTACAGATTGTAAAGGATAAATGGATCGAAATTAAAGATTCAACATTAAATAAGTTTGATAAAGGCTCTTCTAAAGTAACAGAGAAAGCAGTGGAAGCTGTAGAAGAGAAAATTGAAGATTCAATTGATCTAGAAGAAGGAAAATCGCAAATTTCAGCGACTTCACTAGAAGTAAACCATGAAAATGAATCTTCTGAAACTGACGAGCAGTTAGAAGCTACTCTTGAAGGTATTGAAGATTTAACTGATGAAAATGCAGATGAAGTACAAGAGAAAGTAGAATCAATTTTATTGGCAGGTAATACATCTAAAGAATAACAATTGAAGGTGTCAATTTGATTAAGAAAAAGAATTCTATTGTAGCATTTGTTTGGGATTTAGTGAAAAAGTGTATGGAAGACGAAATAGTATCTCGTTCAGCGGAGCTAGCATATTACTTAATGCTATCTCTTTTTCCATTTCTACTTGTTCTAACTCAAGTCGTAACCTATTTACCGCTTTCTACTGATCAAATTTTGTCATTCTTGAGTCAATATGCTCCGCCAGATGCTATGGCTATTATACGAAGTAACTTGCAGTTAATAATCGGGCAATCACATGGTGGAGTTTTATCAGTAGGGTTAATTGCGACTATTTGGGCTGCGTCCAATGGGATTAATGCAATCATCCGAGCACTTAATGATGCGTATGATGTAGAGGATAAACGAAATTACTTTGTTACAAGAGGAGTTTCAATTCTTTTAACAATTATTATGATTTTTGTGATTGTCTTTGCATTATTAATACCAGTGTTCGGGAAAGTAATTGCTAAGTCTGTATTTCAATTTTTGGATATATCTCAGGATTTCTTATATACTTGGAGCCTGATTCGCTGGTCACTAAGCTTTGTAATCCTAATGATTGTATTTACTGTTCTATATTCCATTGGACCGAGTAAAGTAGTTCACATTAAAAAGACATTCTTTGGTTCACTTTTTGCAACATTTGGATGGATCATTTCATCATTTGGATTTGCTTTTTACGTTGATAACTTTGGTAATTACACAAGTCATTACGGTAGTTTAGGTGGAATTATTGTCTTGATGATTTGGTTTTTTATTTCGGCAATGGTTGTGATTATTGGTGGAGAGCTTAATGCATTAATAAAGCAAAGACAATATGGTAAGCACAAAGCTAAACCAAAATTGATTGACCCTAATAATCCAAATCCAAAATAATTTCTTCTATAATATATTGGAGTTTTCTTCCATGAGTAGTCTTATTTTAGTGAGGTAAACTAAAAAAGACTTCAAAAAGGGAGGAACTTTAAAATGAGTAATAATAAGAAAAACCATAATGATAAATCAAATAAGAAACAAAAAAGTAGCTCACATCCAAAGGGAAAAACTAGCGGTTCTGCAAACGGACATAATGATTACCATTAATTTTTAGATTGACTAGAATAATTGCTTTTCCTGCTAAAAGGCTCATTACTAGTCAGTTTAAAAGAAAAAGCATCGTACAATTTTGTACGATGCTTTTTTTAATCTCTTAATAATCTTAATGAGTTAAGAATAACTAAAATTGTACTTCCTTCGTGACCGATTACTCCATAAGGTAAATCAATGATTTGTAGGAAATTCGAGCAGATAAGGAATGCGATTACGCTTAGTGAAAAGATAATATTTTGTTTTACGATTTTGTTCATGCGTTTAGATAAAGTGATTGCTTTTGATATTTTTGTTAAATCGTTTTTCATCAAAATGACATCTGCAGTTTCTAAAGCAACTCCA
This sequence comes from Bacillus sp. AFS077874, assembly GCF_002566505.1. Taxonomy (NCBI): domain Bacteria; kingdom Bacillati; phylum Bacillota; class Bacilli; order Caryophanales; family Bacillaceae; genus Bacillus; species Bacillus sp. AFS077874. Next base: position 120,085 of record NZ_NUYF01000013.1, on the reverse strand, counting down.
GTTCCGCCACCCATTGCGATTCCTACATTTGCAGTCGCTAGAGCAGGGGCATCGTTTATACCATCACCAACCATTGCTACTTGACCGTAGTTGTCTTTTAGCTTTTTAACAATCGAAACTTTTTCATCCGGTAAGCATGATGCAAAGTATTCATTGATTTCACTTTCGGCAGCAATTGCTTTTGCCGTTTGTTCTGAGTCACCTGTAATCATGACTGTTTGAACACCTAATTTATTTAAAGTAGATAAGGCTTGCTTTGATTCGTTGCGAACTAGATCTTTTAATGAGAAAATCGCAACAACTTTATCTTGAGTACCTACATAAACAATTGTATTTCCTTCTTGTTCCCATTGTTGTTCAAAATGAATGAGAGGATTTTGTTTCATTGTTACGAATTCTTTTTTTCCTACTCTATACTCAGAACCATTTAAAATCGCTGATACACCGAAACCAGGGTGGTCATCAATTTGTTCAAATGACGAAGATACTGTAATTCCTTGTTTCATAGCATATTCAACAATTGCTGAAGCTAGCGGGTGAGTTGAGTATCTTTCAATTGAAGCAACGATTGATAATAATTCTGTACGATCAAAATCTTCTATTTTCTCAAAACCAGTTACTTCTGGCTTACCAATCGTTAAAGTACCAGTTTTATCGAATGCGATTGCTTTTAATACGCCTAATCGCTCTAAATGAATACCACCTTTAACAAGAATTCCCGACTTTGCTCCATTCGAGATTGCAGATAAAACAGCTGGTGTAATTGATGCTACTAATGCACAAGGTGATGCAACAACTAGTAAAATCATTGCTCGATAAAATGTTGTTGTCCATGACCAATCTAATGCAAAATGCGGTAAAAACATCATAAATAATACGGCAATTAATACTCCTTTAACATATACACCTTCAAATTTCTCAATAAATTGTTGAGAAGGAGTTTGTTCACTTTGAGCTGTTTGTACAAGATTAATGATTTTTTGGAAAAGCGTTTCATCACTATGTTTCGTAATTTCTACTACAAGCGTTCCTTTAATGTTGATTGTTCCTGCAAACACTTCATCATTTAAGTTTTTAACAACTGGAACGGATTCACCTGTAAGAGCAGCTTCATCTACTAATGTTTCTCCTTTAACGATCTGACCATCAGCAGGAATACGTTCTCCAGCTTTAATTAAAATATAATCACCAATGTTTAAACTTTTAATGCCAACGACTTCTTCAACTTCATCGACTAATCGAATTGCTGTTTGTGGCTGAAGAGTTAATAGAGAAGAAATCTCTTTATTTGTTTTATTTAACGTATAGGTTTCAAGTGCGCCACTTAAAGCAAATATGAAAATTAGTACGGCACCTTCAGTCCAATATCCAATTGCAGCTGAACCAACTGCCGCAATAATCATTAGCATTTCAACGTTTAGTTCCTTTTCAGCAATCGTATCTTCAATACCTTCCTTTGCCTTTGCGTAGCCTCCAATACAAAAAGCTAAAACATATAAAATAATCGACATGATTGAATTATCGTTCTTAACGAATGAAGCAATTAGAATTAATACACCAGAAACTAAAGCGGCAATTAATTCTCCATGTTTTGAAAGAAATGATGTAGATTCCACATGGTCGGCTTCATATGTAGCATGAATCGTAGTAACTTTTGGACTTGCTTCCATAATAAATACCCCTTTCTTATTTTCAATTGAGAAAAATAATCAAATTCATTATCCTTATAAAACGACGAAAGCTGCCGTCCTAGGACAGCAGCGTACATTTTATAAGACCTTACTATTTATTTAATCTCTTAGATGTGTAGTTCACAGATTTCTTAATTAAAATAATTCTTATTAAATATATATTACCACATTCCTTTAAATGTGAAGAAAAAATTTGCTTGTTAATTAAAAAATTTTTAATGAATGTGATGGAGTTGTGAAATAAGTTGTAGGTGTAGGGTGAAAAGGACTACAGTCTGCCTAATTAATTTTAAAATTTTTGACGTTTATTAAAGAATTTTAAGCATCCAACCGATATTTATACAGTAAGCACATTAAATACATATTTGTTACTACATTTAAAGCTAGTTCATCTATTTCAAATTCAAAAAAGTATAGCAAATATAAATAAAAATAAAAAGCTGGTGGAGATTTTGAAAAAAAAAATTATACAATCGATTGCAATCATAGGATCTGTTTCAAGTATTAATTCTATGGATCTATTAGAAGCGGATGCAGAAAGTACAATCACAAATCAACCTAAAGAATTAATCTCGTACGTGGATCACTATATCTCAACAGGGAATGGGGTACGTATTCGTTCAGGGGCAGGAACGAATTATAGTATTTTAGGAAGTGTAAATAAGAATGCTAAATTAGATGTCATCTCTTCCTCAAATGGTTGGTATAAGATTAATTACCAGGGAAGAATTGGATACATCAGTGGTACTTATGTTAAAAAACAAAGCAGTGATGCTGAAAATGAAAAAATAGAAAGCAATGCCTTCAACTACATCTCAACAGGGAACGGTGTACGTATTCGATCGGGAGCAGGAACGAATTATAGTATTTTAGGAAGTGTAAATAAGAATGCTAAATTAATTGTTAAATCTTCCTCAAATGGTTGGTACAAGATTATTTATCAAGGAAGAACTGGCTACATAAGTGGCACTTATGTTCAGAAACAAAAGAATATTGAAGATGAAAAATCAGTATACAATACGATTAAATATGTTGTAACTGGAGCCAGAGTAAATATTCGCTCAGGTGCGGGAACGAATTACAATATAATAGGTAGTGCGTCAAAAAGTCAGAAGTTAGACGTTATTTCTACTTCAAATGGTTGGCATAAGATCATCTATCAAAGTAAAACGGGTTATATAAGTGCTGGATATACTGAAAAAGAAATTGATCATTCAAATGATTCGACTAGTGATGAGCACAATATGCTTTCTTTTGCAAAACAATTTTTAGGAGTTCCTTATAAGTGGGCAGGAGTTTCACCTACGGGTTTTGATTGCAGTGGTTTTATTTATTATGTCCTTAAGGAAAATGGTAAGCCGTTTGGAAGAACAAATGTATCAGGTTATTGGCATAACAATACTTCATTCCAAAAAGTAACAACTTCACAGCCCGGTGATTTGATATTTTTTCAAAATACATACACGTATGGACCATCACACATGGGCATTATGTTAAACGAAAATGAATTTATTCAAGCTGGTAGTAGTACTGGCGTTACGATTTCTAATATAAATGACTCGTATTGGAAAAAGCATTTTTTAGGGTATAAACGAATTAATTAAAATTCTCATAAAAAGTTTCTCAACAATTGTCTTTACCATCAGGCCTTTGTCATAATCAAACAATAGTAGGAATGCCCTATAGATGATAGAATAAACTGTATTCTATAGAGAGAAAAAGGCTTATGGAGGGAAACAATGTCTGCAAAGAGATTTTTTACACATCCTTTGGGAGTGATTGCATCAGCGGTTATTACAACTTTTTTATGGGGAAGCGCATTTCCGTTTATTAAGCTAAGTTATGAGCACTTGCATATTGGGAAGAATGAGATTTGGAAACAAATGATTTTTGCGGGTTATCGTTTCTTTTTGGCCTCATTGTTAATTTTAATATTTTTTACGATAATTGGTAGAAAGTTAACTTTTAAGCGAGATACTTTTTTTGTAGTAGGAAAAGTAGGTTTGTTTCAAACGTTTTTACAATATGTGTTGTTTTATATTGGATTGAGTTTTTCAACGGGAGTTCAAGGCTCGATTATTGCTGGAACTACTTCGTTTTTTCAACTTTTAGCAGCGCATTTTATGTATAAAAATGATCGTTTAAACTTGCGTAAGATTCTTGGAGTAACGGTAGGGTTTGCTGGTGTAATTATCGTAAATATTACGAAAGGCACTCTTTCTTTACATTTAGGAATTGGCGAGATTTTATTATTGTTTGCAATGGCGTTTGGTGGCTATGGTAATGTACTTGCTAAAGAAGCTGCAAAGAAAGTGGATGTTGCCTATTTAACAGCATATCAAATGATGATTGGTTCGATTGGATTGTTATTAATTGGTGGTTTAACGGCAGGGTTTTTACCGTTCCACTTTGATTTAAAAACGTTTGGCATGCTAGTTTATTTATCGGTGCTTTCATCTGTAGGTTTCATACTATGGAACAATGTCATGAAATATAACCAAGTTGGTAAAGTATCAATGTACTTATTCTTAGTTCCTGTTTTTGGTGTCATTTTATCATCAATCATGCTGAATGAAGTGTTATCTTATCTTGTATTTATTGGTTTAATTATGGTTACGTCAGGTATTATTATTGTGAATTATCAAAAGGATCAACGAAGCACTCATATGAAGAGTGCGTCTTGACTCGAATAGAATGCAAACCGAATAAAAGCAATTCTACTTTTTAATAATAAAGTGGAGTTGCTTTTTTGTGTAGATCGTTGTGAAGGTAGGTACATAGTTGTCAAAGATTGATAAAGCAGTGAATAAAGCAGTTGAAACAGTTGTAGATGATGCTTCCACAATGGAATTTAGCACTTGCCGGATTAGTTTTAGGCATTATTACGCCATTATTGATCTTTTTCTTCGCTGCCCAAAAGTAAATTAACCGAGGTATTACAAGTGGCTCAATAAAGTAAGGTAAGGAGGATCATATGAATAAAAAATTATTTAAGTCGATTGCCGTTTTATCAACTACTATGATGTTGTTTACTGGATGTAATAATAAAAAAGAAGAAACAAAAAAGCCTGGTGCTGGTGAAAAAATTACATTAAATATTTTTCAATTTAAAGCTGAAATTGCAAAAGATCTAGAGGCTTTAACAAAGGAATATGAAAAGGAAAATAAAAATGTAACGGTAAAGGTTCAAACAGTAGGTGGAGGTGCAGATTATGGAGCAGCATTGAAAGCTCAATTTGCATCAGGAAATGAACCAGAAATTTTCAATAATGGTGGATACCAAGAGGCTGTTACTTGGAAGGATAAACTAGAGGACCTGTCAGATCAAGATTGGGTGAAGGATTTATATCCGGAAACCGAAAAACCGATGACAGTTGATGGAAAATTACTCGGAATGCCTATGAACACGGAAGGCTATGGATTCATTTATAATAAAGACCTATTTGATAAAGCTGGTATTACCCAATTGCCAAAAACATTAACTGAATTAGAGGCAACAGCAAAAAAATTAAAAGACGCTGGCATTACTCCGTTTTCAGTTGGATATGGTGAGTGGTGGATTTTAGGAATTCATTTATTAAATATCCCATTTGCACAACAACCAGATCCAGATAAGTTTATCGCCGATTTAAATGCGGGCAAAGTAAAAATCCCTGATAATGATAAATTTAAGGAGTTTATAAAATTATTTGATTTAACGATTAAATACGGAAATAAAAATCCATTAACAACGGATTACAATACACAAGTTACTAATTTTACTTCTGGAAAAACAGCTATGATGCAACAAGGAAACTGGACGCAAGGTATGATTGATGGCATTACACCAAATATGAAACTTGGTCTTTTACCAATGCCGATTAATGATGACGAAAACGCAATGGACAAAATCCCGGTCGGTGTACCTAATAACTGGGTTGTTAACAAAAATTCAAAAAACAAAGAAGAAGCGAAGAAGTTTTTAAATTGGATGGTTTCTTCTGATACAGGTAAAAAATATATCGTTGAAAAGTTTAAATTCATTCCAGCAGTTAAAACAATTGAAGGAAAAGGCCTAGGCCCGATTGCTGATGATATTCAAAAATACTCAGCTGACGGAAAAGTACTATCGTGGAACTGGTTTAAGTATCCAAACGGAGCAACAAATGAATTTGGTGCATCAATGCAAGCATATGTTGGCGGACAAAAAAATCCACAGCAATTACTACAATCACTTCAAGATACTTGGGATAAGTTAAAGAAACAGTAGGATAAATAGAAATTTAAGGCAAACCTTATTTCGAAATAATTTCGGATGAGGTTTGTCTTTTTTTGTGCAATTATTAGCTTGGATTTTATTAAAGAATTATCGATTGGAAGATTTTATGTGATGAACAGGGTTAATTATCGTGATATAGTAATTACCGTTACGTAAATAAATGAAATTCCTGAGTTTAACCTAGATAAATAGATTAATAGTAAGGGAGAGTAATCAAATATGAAAAAATCGATTAAAAATGTTATTTTATCAACTGCGATTGTCTTTTCTTTAGGAACAGTAGTCGGACCAGCAAATGCTGCATCTGTTGTTTATAAAGTTAAAAAAGGGGACACGCTTTATAAAATTTCTAAAACATATAAAACATCTGTTACAGAGCTTAAAAAGCAGAATAAATTAAAATCAAATTCAATTCGAATTGGACAAAAATTAACTATTCCTGTCCAATCGCTAGTTGCGACAAAAAAGTCAGCAACACAAACGATTGCTCCAGTACAGCTTCCAGCAAGTGAATCAGTTAAAAAGATGGCACTAGAAATCACTTCATGGTATGAAACATCATCATCTGGAGCTGATGCATTTGGTGCTACAAGTGGTAATTTCGACGGTGCCGGTCTATCTTTTGGTGCGCTTCAAGAAAACTTTGGAACAGAAACGATCCAACCAATTATGAAAAATATGTTCGCAAATCATAATGATGTTGTTCTGAAAGCTTTTAATGGAGATACGGATTCATATAATACATTTAAAGATGTAATTTACAACAAAACGACAAAAGAACAAGTAGCTTGGGGAGATTCAATAAGTGACCCTAATAATAAATACCAAGTTGTAGAGCCTTGGAAGACTTATTTTAAAAATCTCGGTACAAGTAAAGAATGTATCGATGAGCAAATTAATGCCTCAAAATGGTACTTCGATCAAGCAGAAAAGTATTACAAAACATTCGGATTATGGACAAAAAGAGGATATGCACTAATGTTTGATATCTTTGTTCAAAGTGGTGCGATTTCGGATAAAACAAAAAATTTAATCTTAGATGACTTTAAAAAAATTGATACAAAAAACCTGACAAAAGAACAAATCGAAACGAAAAAAATGAATATTATCGTTAATCGTCGTGCTGCAGATGTAAATGAACAATGGAGAGAAACATGGAAATCTAGAAAATCAGTCATTGCGAAAGGTAGTGGTACAGTTGTTGGTTATGGAGACTTCTTTGATGTAACTCCGTATGGTGCGACGTTAACACATGTGAATAAGTAATTTTTTTGATGAGGGAGTCCGAGCTTGGACTTCCTTTTTTATTTGGGCACTGATATATTTCATTTTTTTTAATAAGAAATATGTGATTTGATTTTCTTATGGGAATATTAAAAAGGAAGTATACACTAGCTTTTAAAATAATTTCTTAGGAGAGATCAGTTGTGCAATGGTATTTAAAAGTATTAAAGAATTATGTAGTATTTCATGGTAGAGCGAGTCGAACTGAATTTTGGATGTTCATGTTAATTAATGCAATTATTACTTTTTTACTTAGTTTATTAGATAACTTTGCAAATACAGATAACATGATTTCAGGAATTTATGGTTTGCTTACTTTGCTGCCACTAATCGCAGTCGGTGTTCGCAGATTACATGATATCGGTAAAAGTGGTTGGTGGTATTTAATTAGTTTAATTCCGTTTATAGGATCAATTATTTTATTAATACTTGCTTGTTTTAAAAGTGAAAATCACGAGAATCGTTTTGGACCAGTTCCAAGATAAGGTTAAAATAAATAATGTTCATTGGGTATTAAGAAAAGACTTATACCATATTACTTCTTAAAATATTTACTCATTGAAATCTTATACCCAATGTATGTCCCTAAAGTATTTAAAATAACATCATCTATATCTGAGGTTCTAAGAGTCATCAAAAATTGGACTACTTCTATGCTTACCGATAAAAATAAGCCAATTAATATAACTTTTTTTGATCTCTTAATGGATGTTAAACTAAACCCAAATGGCACAAAAAGAATGATATTTCCAAAGATATTTACTATAAATTGTTTAATGCTGCTAAACTCATTAAACATTTTTAATGGGATTAAATTTAATCCACCCTCAGAAACACCTATTCCTAATGAAGCGACTGGAAAAAATGTAAACCTAAAAATAAGCACAAGTGAAAAAATTAACAGTAAATATTTTATGATAATAGGTTTCAAAATAAATCTCCCAAAAAATGTTTTAATTAATAATAAGTTATTATACATTAATAATTTTTGTAATTCCTCAATAATCTTTGTATTAAATGATGTTCGCTATGGCCCAAAACCGAGATAAACTAAGCTTAACCCGCCTAATTTTAGGCGGTTTTTTGTGTTAATTCAAAATAGATTGTCCTATTATTAAAAATTAATAATGTTATCTAGGTATTAAGAATAGACTTAAATGTACCGTATTTACTTCTTAGGAGGGATCCATCGTGGAATGGTATTTAAAAGTATTAAAGAATTATGCAGTATTCAGCGGAAGAGCTAGAAGAACAGAGTATTGGATGTTTTTCCTGTTTAATGCCATTATCACTATTATACTTTCAATTTTACAAAGCATTGCGGATATCGATAATCTATTAACTGGAATTTATGGTCTATTGACGATACTGCCATCTTTAGCAGTAGGAGCTCGCAGATTGCATGATTCTGGTAGAAGTGGTTGGTGGCTGTTAATTGGAATAATTCCGGTTATTGGTACAATCATTCTTTTGATTTTCTTCTGTACGGATAGTGAAGAGGGAGATAATCGATTTGGTGCAAATCCTAAGTATTAATTTGGTGACTAGATATTAATAATAAGGATCAATATGTAAACCGTCTTGAAAAGGGCGGTTTTTTGTTATTTTTCCGTTTTTCTTATAGTGAAAAAATAAGAGTAATGAACACTCTTTAGCACTTTAACTAATTATTTATAAAATGTATTTCAATCTTATCATTTAAAGAAACAATATGTACTATTTCACCGTTCTTTGTGAAAACATCACGTGTACCATCGGCTTCTTCTTTTACTTCATTCCATCCCCAAAATTTTAAAATTAATTTATAAGAATTTGGTAAACCATGTTCTTCAGACATCATTTTCCATTTGTAGACTGCGTATTGATGTTTGTAGTCAATCTTGGACTGAATTGCAGTTAACGGAATTGGGAAACCCTTATGTAATTTAGATGGTTTGTGAGCAATGAAAAATATAAAACGATCAAAAAAACGAATAGTAATAAAAACTTCTTATATAATTTATTCATTCGAAATTCCCCCTATTTTCTAGGTTTATAAACATTTTATCATTATTAATAAAGTGTTTATTTAGAAGTATTGAGAAGATTATGAAACTTTTATGAATAAACCCATGGAGAGACTTGTTTAGGGTTGTGTTTTGATCGGTAATCAGCAGTTTGTATCCTAGGTATAAAATGATTAATCTTTTAAACCTAAAAATCAATCTAGTCAATATATTCCACCCTACTGTTCAAATGAATACGTTTTCACAACTTAAGAGGTATTTTATGATGATAGTGGAGGTGTTACAGATGATTGAAACGAAAAAAGTAATTGATACAAATTTAACAGATGCCAAGACAAAGAAGTCATCTAAAAAATTAAGAGATTTTTTAAATTATCTTACGTTTGTAGGACCAGTAAGTATTGTTTTTGCAGCGATCGTGTTAACGCCATTTTTAATCGGCTTTTTCTATTCATTTACTCAGTGGGATGGTGTAGCTGATTCTGCTAAGTGGGTCGGACTTGAAAATTATAAATACATTTTTACGAAAGATACGGATTTTATCCATTCGTTTATTTTAACGGGTAAATATACATTTTTCGCCGTGATCTTAACCAATGTGATTGGTTTTGGTTTAGCGTTAATCGTAACACAAGCATTGAAGACTAGTAATATTTTAAGAACAGTCTTTTTCCTTCCAAATTTAATCGGTGGATTATTATTAGGTTTTATTTGGCAGTTCATTTTTAATAAAGGTTTAATTTCAATTGGACAATTATTGCATTCAGACTTTTTACAAAGAGCACTTTTAGGTGAAGAAAAAGGTGCGTTCTGGGCAATTGTCATCGTGGCAGTTTGGCAAGGTGCAGGTTATATAATGGTTATTTATGTAGCGGCTCTGCAAGGAGTACCACAGGAATTAATTGAAGCAGCTCAAATTGATGGTGCGAATAAATTCCAAGTGTTACGTAAAATCATTATTCCAATGGTAGCACCAGCTGTAACAGTTTGTTTATTCTTAACAATTTCATGGTCATTTAAAGTGTTTGATACAAACCTATCATTAACAAATGGTGGACCATTTAAGTCTACTGAGATGTTGGCTTTAAATATTTACACTGAAGCTTTTGTTAATAACCGTTATGGATTAGGTGAAGCAAAAGCGATTGTATTCTTCGTAGTCGTTGCGTTAATTTCAGTTATTCAAGTGTACATTACGAAGAAGAGGGAGGTTGAGGCATAATGCTAAAAGAACGATATACTGGCTTTACTTTAATATTAGAAATAGCGGCAATTATACTTGCTCTCATCTTCTTAGTTCCTTTTTATTATGTGTTAGGAAACTCATTTAAATCATTTGCTGATATTTTACAAAATACATCTTCGCTTCCAAAAAGCTTAGATTTTACAAACTATCAACAGGCAATTGAAGTCATGAATTTCTGGAAAGCATTAATGAACTCATTAATCGTGACAATTGCTAGTAATGTTGTAATCGTCTTTTTCTGTTCAATGGCAGCTTATAAACTAGTTCGTTCAAAAAGCAAAATTTCAAATATCATTTTCTTTATCTTTGTAGCAACAATGGTTATCCCGTTCCAATCAATTATGATCCCATTAGTGAAAGTTGGAAGTACGCTTCATTTAATGAATAGCCATTGGGGATTAGTAGTAATGTATTTAGGTTTCGGGTCAGCATTATCAATCTTCCTATATCATGGTTTTATTAAAACAATTCCAATTGAGTTAGAGGAAGCAGCAATTATTGATGGATGTTCTCCAACTATGGTTTTCTGGAAAGTTGTTTTTCCACTATTAAAACCAATTACGGTTACAATTGTTATCCTAAATACCTTATGGATTTGGAATGACTTCTTATTACCATCACTTGTATTAAGAGATATGGAGTTAAGAACAATTCCTCTTGCTACATTCTACTTCTTTGGCGCATATACAAAACAGTGGAATTTAGCGCTATCTGGACTTGTTTTAGGCATAACACCACTATTAATTTTCTACTTTGCAGCACAGAAACATATTATTAAAGGTATTACAAGCGGTTCAATTAAATAACGTGACTGGGTGGAAGCTATCAATATATTCCACCCATCATGTCAATTTAGACTATCCAAAGTTGATTGTTTTTAAATGTATAATGAAAGCGTATTCAAAATAAAGAATATTAAGACGGGGGTTTTTAGGATGAAAAAGATGCTAAAGGTAGCAGCAGCATTAACAACTTCAGTGATGTTATTCTCTGCATGTTCTGGAGGATCTTCAGACAAAGCTTCAAATGATTCAAAGGATAAAAAAGTAACATTAAACGTATTCCAGTTTAAAGCTGAGATTGCGAAAGATTTAGAACAAATGGCGAAGGATTACCATAAGGAAAATCCAAACGTAACAGTTAAAATTCAAACTGTTGGTGGCGGTGCTGACTACGGTGCTGCATTAAAAGCTCAATTTGCTTCAGGTAACGAGCCTGATATCTTTAATAACGGTGGATTCCAAGAAGCAGTAACTTGGAAAGATAAATTAGAAGATCTTTCTGATCAATCTTGGGTAAAAGACTTATATCCAGGAACTGAAAAACCAATGACAATTGACGGCAAACTTTACGGTATGCCAATGAATACTGAAGGTTATGGCTTTATTTATAATAAAGATTTATTCGCAAAAGCTGGTATTACGGAAGCACCAAAAACATTAAGCGAATTAACTACTGCAGCTGAAAAGCTTAAAAAAGCAGGTATCACACCATTCTCAGTTGGATATGGTGAGTGGTGGATTCTAGGAATTCACTTATTAAATATTCCTTTTGCTCAACAACAAGATCCAGATAAATTCATGGCTGATGTGAATTCAGGTAAAGTGAAAATTCAAGACAACGAGCAATTTAAACAATTTATGAAACTGTTTGATTTAACAGTTAAATACGGTAACAAAAATCCTTTAACAACTGATTACAACACTCAAGTTACAAACTTTGCTCAAGGTAAAACTGCTATGATCCAACAAGGTAACTGGATTCAAGGTATGATTGATGGAATCACTCCAAACATGAACTTAGGCGTGTTACCAATTCCAATCAACGATGACAAAGCAGCTATGGACAAATTACCAATGGGTGTACCAAATAACTGGGTAGTTAACAAAAACTCTAAAAACAAAGAAGAAGCTAAAAAATTCTTAGAGTGGATGGTTACTTCTGACACAGGTAAGAAATACATTGTAGAAAAATTCAAGTTTATCCCAGCATTAAAAACAATTCAAGGTAAAAACTTAGGACCAATCGCAGACGACTTACAAAAATACTCTGCTGAAGGTAAAACATTATCTTGGAACTGGTTCAAATACCCAGATGGAGCTACAAATGAGTTTGGTGCATCAATGCAAGCTTACGTTGGAAAGCAAAAATCTGCAGACGAAATGTTAAAATCTCTTGAAGATACTTGGATGAAATTAAAAAAATAAGTTCTTAATTTTAGGCTTCCCTGAAATACCCTATAGATTAAGGCAACCCACAAGGAATTAATTTCCTTGTGGGTTTTTTATGATTGATTTGAAAGTTTACTCTCTAGCACGTATCCAGAATAAGAATTAACCCTCAGTTTCCTATATTTAAATTTTAAACTTTCTGATAAACTAGATAGTAGAAAGTGCAAACGTTTCCGCGAAGGATGTTATCATGAAAAATAGTATTAGAAGTAAGTTGATTGTCTTATTATTAATCGCCACGATTATTCCTTTTGGATTATCGATTATCGCGAATTATTTTTATACGAAGAACACGGTAACAAAGGAATTTGTAAATACAAACCATGATTTGATAAAGCGTAGTGGGAATGATTTATTGAATTATTTTAATGAAATTTACGGAATTCCACTGTCCATTTATAGTAATAGACCGTTTTTGTCTGTGTTAGAAAATGGTGCGACAGCTTATATCGAACAAAATTCTGCAGAAATTCAACGTAGTTTATTAGGACTTTATTTTTCAAGAAGAGAAATCGAGCAATTGCATTTATATTTAACGAAGGGTAAGGATGATTACACCGTCTACAATGCAAAGGTTAGTAGTCGAGGGAAATTGTATAATTTCAACCAAATTCCCACATATAGAAATTTAAGTTTCTCGAGGGACTCGTATTATATTCAACCGACCCATCCGATTCAAAATTATAATAATTTATCTGATTTTCGAATTGAGCCAGTTAAACAAGTTGTATCACTTCATTATTTTTTAAATAATGTTACATCCGACCAATGGCTAGGCTTTTTATCAATCGATATTGAATTAAGTAGAATTAATGAAATTTTTGATCGTATTTATAAAAAAGGTGAGGAACATCTTTTCGTTGTTGGTGATGGGAATGTTGTTCTTTATTCCTCTGAAAAAAATCTGATAGGTAAAAAGCTAGAAACAAAATGGTATAAAAAGATTAGCTCAGATCGATCAGGTGAAACTAGTTTTGAATGGAAGGGAAAGGATTTTAGTGGGGTCTATGTGTATGACAAAATAAAAAGCAGCAATCATCAACAATGGACAATCATTAAAAGCATTCCTTATAAGAATCTCTACCATAATTCGAATCAATTATTGAAAATTACGGTTACACTCGGGGCGATTTCAGTCTTATTAGTCATCATTTTAACCATTATCGTATCATTCAGATTTACACGACCAATACGAATCTTAATTCGTGATATGCAGCGAATCGAGAAGGGAGAACTTGCCGTTTCGTTCGATACGTTAGGAAATGATGAGTTTGGTCAGTTAGGTAAACATTTTACTTCAATGGTCGATACGTTAAATGATTTATATATAAAAGAATATAAGCTTCAAATTGAAAATAAAACGAATCAATTAAAAGTACTTCAGTCTCAAATAAATCCGCATTTTTTATACAATGCCTTGCAGTCAATTGGAACTCTTTCATTAAAAAATGACGGAATAAAAGTTTATCGTTTAATTATGTCACTATCAAAAATCATGAGATATAGCATGAAAAATAATGAAGATTTTGTAACGCTTAAAGATGAATTAAACCATATAAAAGATTATTTATCACTTCAAAACGAACGATATGATGGCAGATTTGTTTATAACCTGGAAGTGGATGAAGGGTTAAACAAAGTAAAAATGCCCAAAATGATTTTACAGCCAATCGTCGAAAATTTCTTTAAACATGGTTTTGAAAAACAACAAAAGCTTGGTGAATTAAATATTTCGATTCATAGACAACAAGATGATCGCTTAAAAATAGTCATTGCTGATAATGGTGAAGGTGCTTCAGAAGAGGAGTTAGAAATCATCAATTCATCGCTATCAGAAGGTGGATTAAATACTCACGAGAGTATCGGTTTAAAAAATATTTCTGATCGCATTCATTTCTATTATGGTAAAAAAGCAGAAGTAAAAATAGAAAGTGTGAAGCATGAAAACTTTGTTGTAACGATAATCTTACCGATTGAAATGACAAGAGGAGAAGTTAATCATGAAGGTTCTACTAATAGATGACGAAAAGCATGTACGAGAAGGTGTAAAAATTCTTGCAGATTGGGATGCAATTGGTGTTACTGAAATATTAGAAGCAGAAAATGGAGCAATCGCTCAAGACATCATAATAAAGGAAAGACCGACAATTATATTTACTGATTTAATGATGCCAGAGCTAGACGGTAGAGGATTATTAAAGTGGCTTCATTCAGAAAACATTAATTGTAAAGTAATCGTTGTAACTGGGTATGATGACTATCATTATATGAGGGAAGCCATTCAGTTCGGTGCGTCTGATTATTTATTAAAACCAATTGATCCGGATATATTGAATGAAACTTTAGTAAAAGTTGTATCAGATTGGAATGAAAAAGAAAAAGAGAGAATTGATGCGTTAAATGATTTTCGTTTGCTGCAGGAAGTTTTACCTGTTTACAGGGACAAACAATTAACAAATGCAATCTACGGTAAAGAATATAATCAGAACATGTTAAACCAATTAGGATATGAAGAAGGGCAAACTTTACATGTTTCTTTACTAAAATTACGAAATTTAGAGACATTCAAAGATATTTGGCCGGAGGATTTATGCTTTTTTGCCCTATTAAATATAGTAAATGAAGTTCTTCAAAACCAAAATGGAGGAATTGCATTTCGTAATTTACAAGGTACAAAGGAGATTTGTTTACTATATTGGGGTGAGCAAGTAACTGACAGTATCCAACATATAGCTAAAACTTTATCGACAGTTGTACCTTTCCCGTTTCATTTTGCAATCAGTAGAAAGTTAACAATTGAATCGATCCAGTCTGGGTATGAGGAAGTTGTAAATGTTCTACAGCATGTAAATATTTTAGAAAAGCGAGATGTACCAGTTTATTTTTATGAAGATATAAAAGCGTATCATCCGATTAATCTAGTAGAAATCATCAACTTATTTGAACAAATGGTTGAGAAACAGGATATTTATATTTACGATGAAGTCATTCAACTTTTTAGTAAACGAATCGCACAGAAGAATTATCTTCCTTTTGCGCAGTTACTTTCATTGCATCAGGAGTTTCTAATCTTCCTTAATCATTGGATTAATAAACTATCTCTTCAAACCGTTCAGGAAGTAAATCTCGAATTGTTCTGGAATGCGAAAGGGCATTTTGAAATTGGTGATTATATTGCGACTCAAAGGGAAAGAGTTCAGTCGATTATTCAAGAAAAGAATCAGACGAACCAAGAACTCAACAGTATAGAAGCAATTGCAAATTATATTCAACTGAACTATGCTGAAGAAATTTCACTTCAGGAGTTTTCAGAGAAATTTTATTTAAGCCGCGAATATATATCCCGTAAGTTTAAACAAATATACGGTGTGAATATATCAGATTATATTGTTTCAATTCGGATCGAAAAAGCGAAGGAATTATTGAAGTTCCCCAATTTAAAAATTTATGAAATAGCAGGGAAAATCGGCTATCAAGATGATAAATACTTTCGAAAAGTGTTTAAGAAAATCGTTGGGATGACCCCAAATGAATACCGAAATATGAATGATTAGTAATTATTTAGTAAAAAAGTTGCAGGAAATCCTTGGAAACTGAGGAATAAGTAATTAGATATTTATTCTATGTATATTTATTCTAATGTTTCGGGGGATTAAAAATGGAACAGGCAGTTGAAAGAGTTTTTACGAAAGAGATTTTAACGAATGCAGCATCACAATTTGGTATAACAGTAGAAGAAAAACCAGTCGGAGAGTTCGAGAACTATCTATTTAAAGGTAAACTGGCAGATGGAACAGATCGCATTTTACGATTAACGCATTCATCTCATCGCTCAAAGGAAGAAATTGAGGCAGAACTTAAGTTTTTAAAATATGCTAGAGAAAACGGAGCGAATGCAGCAGGTTCTTTAAATTCTTTGAACGGTCATTTAGTAGAAGTCCAAAATGCAAGTGATGGTACAAGTTTTTACGCTTCAATGTTTGAATGGGCAGATGGGCAATTAGTTGATCGGACAAACCCAGCTGTGTGGAATGATGATCTCATGTACACATGGGGAAAAACAATCGGAAAGCTTCACGCATTAACAGTTGATTATCCTATAACAAATCATCGTGAGCATTGGGACGAAGAAGCTTATTTAAATGAAATGGTAGCTGATGAAGAACTTGGCATTTTTACGAAGGAATTAATAGAAGAAATCCAAGGTTATGACAGAAAGAAAGATTCATATGGATTAATCCATAGTGACTTGCATCTCCATAATTTCTTCGTAAATGATAAAGGTGAAATAACGGCTTTTGATTTCGATGACCTGCAATATAATTATTTCATTTCAGATATCGCAATTGTTCTATATTATACTGCTTGGGGTAGTAAGGCATCATTCGAAGAAAAATCTAATTTCGCAAAAAGACAGCTAGAAATCTTTCGAAAAGGTTATGAAACCGAATATGTATTAGATGAAGAATGGTATAGCCGAATTCCTTCATTTTTAAAATGTCGTGATATTACGCTTTATCATGTACTGAATATGAAATATGAAGAAAAAACGCAAAGAGTAATTGAACTTTGTGAAGAACTAAAAGAGCGTATCATAAATAAGAAGACGATCATTGATCTTTAAATTAAATAAAAAGCTACGATTCAAACACGAATCGTAGCTTTTTTTATATTAATTGGGGGTGAGTAAGGTTATTTGTGTCTAGCTTCTTCTATTTTATTAATATTGATTTCATATTGCTCATCTTCTAAGGGGATATAGCCGACTTGCTCAGCTAAAAGTGGAGCATTTTCATTCGCAAATTTCAAGTAGTCCAAAACGACAGGACGTTTAAGTGAGTTACTATTTACATATGTGTAGAGTTCACGTGAAAGAGGGTAAGTCCCATTTTTGATCGTCTCTTCAGTCGGTAGAACTGCTTTACCTGTTTTTGGATTAACGATTGGTACAATTTTTAATTGATCTTTGTTTTCTTCATAGTAAGCATGACCAAAGTATCCAATTGCACCTTTTTCACTAGCAACATCAGCAACAAGAGTTTTGACATCTTCAGACGTTTGAGCATCTTTCCGTTCGCCAGCTTGATTTAAGATTGTTTTATTAAAGTATTCGTAAGTTCCTGACTCAGGACCTGGGCTGAAGAATTTAATTTCTTCCTTTGGCCAAGCTGAGTTTAGTTCATTCCAAGTTTTTATTTTGCTATTAACGGCCCACAACTTTTTTAATTGTTCAACTGTTAATTGATTAACAAAATCATTGTCTTTATTTACTACAACAGATAGACCGTCGTAAGCTAATTTTAATTGAATATAATCGATGTTATTGTGCCTAGCGATTGTATCTTCTTCATTTGTTATTGGACGAGATGCGTCGTTTATATCAGTTATGCCATTTGTAAATTTTTTAAAACCATCAATTGTACCACTATTACCTAATGAAATCGTTACCTCGGGTTTTGCAGATCTATATTGCTTCGTTATTGTTTGCATAATCGGGAAAACGGTAGATGAACCGTCAATTAGTACACTACCAGTTAATTGTTTTTCAGCTGTACTTGAATTAGGATGATAGGCAATTCCACAGGCCGCTAAAGATAACATAGCTGTGATTGCGACGACTAATAAAAGTACTTTCTTACGTTGCATCTACAGTTTCCTCCCTCGTTGTTTTTGCTATATTTCTTACGATATCCCACAAAGATTAACTTGCTTTTAACGCTACGTAAAGAATTTGTAAAGGTATAGTGAAAGTCCCCCTTTTTTGTTAATAACCAATTAAAATGACCGTATAAACAGTAAAAAATGGGAGAGATATACGGTGGAGCAAATTGTCATCATCCAAGATCAAAACGAGATTGAACATGTGCTTCAACAAAGTAAACAATTCGGATTAATTAAAATCAGCACATATCGATATGGAGAGTTTAATGAAGACATACATCTTGGTTTCTTAAAAGGTTGCATAGTATTAATGAAAAGCCAAGTTTTGGACGAGTTTATTCCATTAATCATGAGAATAAGACGGATATCAGAAATACCGATCATATTATTAGTTGAAACTTATGATTCATACGAGGCAGCGATTTGCATTGAAGCTGGAGCGGATCAATATGTTAAATATCCGATTCATCCTAGAGATTTATCCGCAAGAATAAAAGCAGTTATGAGGAGGGCAGGCACTGGAAAAATAGAAGAAGACCGAGAAAAAGTTTTATATTTTGGAGAGATTTCCTTCTATTTAAATCGAGAAGAGGTTTACAAAAATAAAATGAGGATCGAGTTAAATGGTAGGGAATACGCAATTTTACTCTTTTTAATAAAAAAAGCCGGTTTTATTGTAACGAGAGAAGAATTAATGGAAGTGATTTCTGTTTATAAAAATAGAAGATTAATCGATATTTATATTCATAGTTTGCGACATAAAATTGAGGAACTACCTAATTATCCTAAATATATTAAAACGATTAAGGGGAAAGGCTATCGGTTTGAAACGCTTGTTAATTGAACAGAAGTGTAAAAAGCTAGGTGAATTCTTTTTAAGGATGCATTTTAGCTTTTTTATTTTTATAAAGCAGAGGTTTGGATAGAGAAATGCACTTTTATTGTTTTTAATAATAAAATAGACAAATTTTTTTATTAAAAATTAAATAAAAAAATTTTTTTTTGTACACACCCTATTAGACAAAATGACTAAAAAAACGTACAAATTGTATACAATTTTAAGGGTTAAACAACGAAAATGGACAATCTGTTTGTTTACCATATATTGGTAAAATTAAAATTCCGATATAACAAAAGATACATATAAAATACTCTTTTAAAATGTTTTAGACTCAAATTAAAAAATATCATCGGAAAGGTAGGACTTTTGATGTCTTTTGTAAATTCGAAAAAAAGAAGATAAATAAGTAATTGGATACAGCATTAACGTATAAAACATTGATAAATGAAAAAGCTAGGTGAATCCAAATTAGGATGTTCACCTAGCTTTTTATTTTATAAGTGCAGTAATCCAAAGTTGTAAGATCTTACTCAGCGTGATGTAACATGTACGTATACGCAGTATCGTAAAGGTGCTCTAATTCAGCATCCGTCATGAAAACTAAGTCCTCAGTTGAAAATCCTTTTGTTAATTCCAAAAATTGAACCATGTTTTTACGCTCTTCTCTACTCATCATTAACAACACTCCCTTTGATTTAAATGAATGATTAATTTGTTTTCACACTGTATTAATACAGTGTATTTATTTATATTTTATTATATAACAGAAAAACCAAAATGTGCTAGTGATTTTTACTAAATAAGGAAAAAATTATTTTTATCATTAAATTGATCATTATTCAATTTACATCGAATATATTTTTCTAGAATAATTTCTAATATTACAATTTTTATTAATGAATGTAACATAACTAGACAGGTTTGTAAGGGCTTCCATAAAATGGGTAAATAATCCGACAAAATACCTTGTTTTATGGGAAATTTATCCAAAGTTCCCTATTTGTAGATTAATTTTTGCTTAACTTTTAGTTAAGTAATTGTTATACTAGTCACTGTTGAATCTTAAGGTATATTTTAATAGAATAATAAATGTATAGAATTTAAGGAGGAAGCGATGGAAGAGACGATTAGTTTACAAGAATTATTCGGCGTTATTAAGAAACGTCTAATCATGATAATTAGTATTACAGTTGTAGCCACAGTGGTTACAGGAGTTATTAGTTATTTAATTTTAACCCCAATTTATCAATCTTCAACACAATTATTAGTTAATCAAAAAGAAACAAAAGATTCTTCGATTTACCAGAATAACCAAGTGCAAACAAATGTTCAATTGATCAATACATACAATGTCGTTATTAAGAGTCCAGCTATTTTAGATGAAGTTATTAATCAATTAAATTTAGATTATACAGTTGCAGAACTGACTAAAAATATTACAGTTGCAAGCGAAGCAAATTCACAAGTATTTACAGTTTCTGTACAAGATCCTGATCCTAAGCAAGCTCAAACGATTGTGAATACGATTGCAAATGTATTTCAGGCAAAAATTAAAACAATTATGAGTGTAGATAATGTAACTGTTTTAGCAAAAGCAGATTTAAGTGAAAATCCGATTAAACCAAATAAGAAATTAAACATTGCAATTGGTTTTGCTGTTGGATTAATGCTTTCAGTTGGTATTGCATTCTTACTTGAGTTTTTAGATAACACAGTTAAGACTGAAAAACAGCTTGAAGAATTATTGGAGTTACCTATTTTAGGTGTTATTACTGAAGTATCAAAGGGGAAAATTACTCCTAAAATAAATTTAAAAATGGGAAAGGGTGCGTAAACGTAAAATGGTTAAAAAAACGGCTAAAGAAAGTTTAAAAAGATTTCTTATTACATTAACAAACCCTAAATCACCATTTGCAGAGCAATATAGAACGGTTCGTACTAATATCCAATTTTCTTCAATCGATAAAAAAATAAAATCGATTTTAGTAACATCTTCCGAGCCTTCAGAAGGTAAAACAACGACAATTGCGAATCTTGCTGTTACATATGCTCAGCAAGAAAAGAAAGTTCTTCTAGTAGACGCAGACTTACGTAAACCTCAATTGCATTCTGATTTTAAGTTAGAGAATTTTAAAGGTTTAACAACTGCTATTGCACAAGAAAAGCCCTTAAAGGAAGTCATACAAAAAACTGAGATTAGCAATCTATCAATTCTAACTTCAGGACCTATACCGCCAAATCCATCAGAACTATTATCTTCAGAAAAAATGAAGAAGTTGATCGCACAAATGTATGAACAATATGATGTGATTCTTTTTGATGCTCCTCCATTGTTAGCAGTTACAGATGCTCAAATCATTTCACAAGTATGTGATGGTACGATTTTAGTTGTCCGTAGAGGATACACGGCAAAAGAAAAAATTAAAAAAGCTAAAGAGCTATTAACACTAGTAAACGCAAATATCCTAGGTGTTGTATTAAATCGAGCGGAACAGGGTAAAGACGGTTATTACGATTATTATGGTAGCGAAAAATGATTGATCTTCACTGTCATATTTTACCTGGCCTAGATGACGGTCCAATTACAATGGAAGATAGTATAAATATGGCACGAGCAGCCGTGGACAATGGGATTCATACAATTGTTGCATCACCTCATCATCA
The DNA here is from genome assembly GCF_002566505.1 of Bacillus sp. AFS077874. Classification (NCBI taxonomy): domain Bacteria; kingdom Bacillati; phylum Bacillota; class Bacilli; order Caryophanales; family Bacillaceae; genus Bacillus; species Bacillus sp. AFS077874. The sequence continues at coordinate 98,203 of NZ_NUYF01000013.1, read as the reverse complement.
GAACGGACGTTACAATACAGACAGAAAAGTGATATTAGAAAAAGTAGAAGAGTTAAATAATGTTTTAAATGAAAAAGCTATACCTTTAATGATTTTACCTGGTCAAGAGGTAAGGCTTTATGGGGAATTGATCCAAGACTTTGAACTTAATCGAATTGTTTCAATTAATGATGGAAGACGCTATTTACTTTGCGAGCTTCCGTCATCTCATATACCACATTTTACAAATAAGTTGTTATACGAGATGCAAGCAAATCGAATTATACCGATTCTTGTACATCCTGAACGGAACAAAGTTCTTATAAACGAACCAGACATTCTTTTTGAATTTGTCCAAAAAGGGATCTTAACACAACTAACTGCTTCATCAATAACAGGTAAATTCGGTAAAAAAATTCAAAAGTTTGCTTTTAAATGTATTGAGGCAAATTGGGTACATATTATTGCATCAGATGCACATAATACGAAAAATCGGAATTTTGAGTTAATAGATGCATACGAAATCATCCGAGAAAAATTTGGAATAGAAACCGAGTTCCAAATGAGGGAAAATGCGCAATCAATTATGAATGGTGAAATTCTCTATCCAGAAGAACCTCTTAAATTAAAACAAAATATTTTTAGTCGTTTACTAGGAATCTAATAAATGATAGGTGATATCTCCTTACCGTTATCAATGGGGGTACTCGGCTATATTGTGGTAGATGATTAAATTAATTAGTTTTCCGCTTATCTTAATGCAAATAGACCTTATAAATCACTCAAACAAAACAGGCTATGCGTATTCGAGAAAAGGAGTAAAAAACTTGTAATGATCTGCTTAGACGCTAGTCGTCAGAGGTATTGTGTGAGGAGGGGTTAGATGCCCTAAACTATATTTAATTTAAAAGAAAATAGAGTTTCTTCTTGTGTATTTATTCACATGAATATAGAAGTGGAAACTTTATTAATTTGGGGAAAGAAAGCAATGGAGGGACTTGGAAAATGAAGAAAGTAAGAAAAGCAATTATACCAGCAGCGGGTTTAGGAACACGCTTTTTACCTGCAACAAAAGCAATGCCGAAAGAAATGCTTCCGATAGTAGACAAACCAACAATTCAATACATTGTTGAGGAAGCGATTGAATCTGGAATTGAAGATATCATTATCGTAACAGGTAAAGGAAAACGCGCAATTGAAGATCATTTTGATTATTCATATGAGCTAGAACAAAACTTATTAGAAAAAGAAAAATATGCGTTATTAGAACAAGTTAAAGCTCCATCTAATATCGACATTCATTACATAAGACAAAAAGAACCTAAAGGATTAGGTCATGCTGTTTGGTGTGCACGTAATTTTATTGGTAATGAACCATTTGCTGTATTACTTGGAGATGACATTGTCGAAGCAAAAACACCAGGATTAAAGCAGCTAATGGATCAATATGACAATACATATTCTTCAGTAATTGGTGTTCAAACAGTACCAGAAGAAGAAACACATCGATATGGCATTGTTGAACCGATTATGCAAGAGGGTAGAAGATACGAAGTAAAAAACTTTGTTGAAAAGCCAGCACCAGGTACAGCACCTTCTAATTTAGCAATCATGGGTCGTTATGTATTTACACCTGAAATTTTTATGTACTTAGAAGAGCAATCAATTGGAGCAGGTGGAGAAATTCAATTAACAGATGCAATTCAAAAATTAAATTCAATTCAGCGTGTGTTTGCATATGACTTTGAAGGAAAGCGTCATGATGTTGGAGAAAAATTAGGATTTATTAAAACGACTATAGAGTTTGCCTTACAACATGATGACTTGAAACATGATTTATTGAGATTTATGGATGAGGTACTAAGAAAAGAACCGGTTACAGTTTAAGAGAAATTAATTAAAATATATGAGAAATTTAGTTGGTTTTTTGGATTGAGTAAAGGGGGAAATATAATGTCATATCAAAAAAGATTTTCACTTTTAGTATTTCTCGATTCTGTTATCGTTCTTACCTCTGTTTATTTAAGTTATTGGTTTTTATATCCGAATATTATTAATAATTTCCCACCTTTTTTAATAACTGGTTCTGTTACTATATTAATTTGTCATCATATTTTTGCCTTTTATTATAAGCTATACAAAAAAGCTTGGGAATACGCAAGTGTTGGAGAACTATTTCATATTTTTAAGGCAGTATCGTTATCTATAGTAATTACTGCAATTGTCCAATTAATCTTTACAAATGGTCTTTACATACGTGTTTTAATGATAACTTGGATGCTTCATATATTACTAATTGGTGGTTCCCGTTTTGTTTGGCGCATGTTCCGCGATTCTTTTATTGATAAATCTACGAACAAAAAGCGAACCTTAATTATTGGGGCAGGGAAAGCAGGAACTATGGTTGTACGTCAGTTAATTAGAAGCAATGATACAGAATTATGTCCCGTTGCATTTATTGATGATGATCCAACAAAGTTTAAATTAGAAATAATGAATATTCCAGTTGTTGGTAAAACGAATGAAATTGAACGTATTGTTGAAGATTACAATATAGAAACTATCATAATAGCCATTCCGTCTTTAAATAAAAAAGGAATTAATTCTATTTTTCAAGAGTGTAGTAAAACCAAAGCTAAAACTCAAATCGTTCCAATGTTAGAAGATATATTACAGGGGAAGGTTGCAGTAAATGAATTTAGAGAAGTAAAAGTAGAAGAGTTATTGGGAAGAGAACCAATTCAATTAGATGATGAAGGTATTTTAGACTCTATTAAAGAAAAGACAATCCTAGTGACAGGAGCAGGTGGATCGATAGGCTCAGAAATCTGTCGTCAAATTTTAAAATATAAACCACAAAAAATTGTTCTTTTAGGTCATGGAGAAAACAGTATATACACAATCGAAATGGAGTTAAGAGAAACATATAAAGATAGTGTTGAAATTATTACTGAAATTGCAGATATACAAGATCGCAATAAGATGTTTGAGATCATTGATAAACACCGACCATATATAGTTTATCATGCAGCGGCACATAAGCACGTACCATTGATGGAAAGAAATCCGGAAGAAGCAGTGAAAAATAATGTGTTCGGTACTAAGAATGTGGCAGAAGCTGCAGATACATTTGGGGTTAATACGTTTGTTATGGTATCTAGCGATAAAGCTGTAAATCCTACAAATGTAATGGGAGCAACAAAAAGGGTTGCGGAAATGCTAGTTCAACAAATGGCTGCTATTAGTAATACAAAATTTGTTGCGGTACGATTTGGAAATGTACTTGGTAGTAGAGGTAGTGTTATCCCTTTATTTAAAAAGCAAATTCAAAAAGGTGGACCTGTTACGGTAACGCATCCCGATATGATTCGTTACTTTATGACAATTCCTGAAGCTTCAAGACTAGTAATACAGGCTGGAGTATTAGCTAAGGGTGGAGAAATTTTTGTACTTGATATGGGTGAGCCTGTAAAAATCGTAGATTTGGCAAAAAACTTGATTACAATGTCAGGATATTCAATGGATGAAATCGAAATTGAATTTTCAGGAGTAAGACCTGGCGAGAAATTGTTTGAAGAGTTATTAAATGAAAACGAAGTTCATCCGAAGCAAATATTTCCAAAGATTCATGTAGGTAAAGCGGTTCTAACCGATCAAGAAACCGTAGGGGCTTTTATGAATGATTTTGAAAATATGAGTAAAGAATTAATACGTGAAAGACTCTTAGAGATGGCGAATAATAAATCTCTAGTGAATGTTCATTTTTAATTATACTAAGCTACTAGTTTTACAAAAATGGAGCTGATTTTCTTGAAAGAAAATTTATTAATACTGGGCGCTGGTGGTCATGGAAGAGTAGTTAAAGAAACCGCCGATGCAATGGATTGTTTTGCAAGAATTGATTTCCTAGATGACAATTCTGAAATAGCAATAGGAAAATGTATTAATTATAGAATGTTTGTTAACAAATACACCTACGCTTTTATTGCACTTGGTAACAATGAACTAAGAATGAAATGGTATAAAGAGTTAACAAAAGTAGGATTTCAGATTCCATTTTTAGTGGATCCAACAGCTTATATAAGTCCTTCGGCTAATATTGCAGCAGGCTCAATAGTTTGTGCTAAGGCAGTCGTTAACACGAATGTAAGAATTGAAAAGGGTTGTATCATAAGTATTGGTGCATTAATAGATCATGATTGTATTATTGGTGAGTATTCACATATTAATACTGGTGCAATTATTAAAGCAAACAGTAAGCTAGAGAGACTGCAGATGCTGGATTCTGGAAGGGTCTACGCTAATAAAATGCAATAAAAGTAACTAGTTATGAAACTGAGGTGAAATTAGAATGTACTTAAAGGTTAAAAGGATTATAGATATTATTCTTTCTTTAATTGGAATATTTGTTTTATCGCCAATATTTTTAATTTTAATTATTGCAATTAAATTAGATTCAAGAGGGCCTATTTTGTTTAAACAAAAACGTGTTGGAATAAATAAGTCTTATTTTTATATATTAAAATTCCGAACTATGAAAATAGATACACCTAAGGACACTCCTACTCATTTACTAAAGAATCCAGATCAATACATTACAAAAATGGGCAGGTTTCTAAGAATGACTTCACTAGATGAGCTGCCGCAGATTTGGAATATTTTTGTTGGACACATGAGTATTATTGGGCCAAGACCAGCACTTTGGAATCAGTATGATTTGATTGCTGAACGAGATAAATATGGTGCCAATAATGTACTACCTGGTCTGACTGGTTGGGCACAAATTAATGGTAGAGATGAACTTCCTATCGAGGTAAAGGCCAAATTAGATGGCGAGTATGTTCAAAAATTTAGTATTTGGATGGATGTTAAGTGTTTTTTTGTAACGATTGTTAGTGTTATTAAAAGCGATGGGGTTATTGAAGGTGGAACCGGAGCAGTAGTAAATGAAGAAATTCCAAAGAATAATAAAAAAACTTCTTAATAGTTAGCAGGTGAATAATTTTTGAGAAAGAAAGTGCTGTTTTTATCGAATCATTTTATAACACTATATAACTTTAGAAAAGAACTAATTTCTCAACTTCTTGAGGAAGGACATGAGGTTTACTTATCTATACCTAAATCTGATGAAAATAGTTTCTTCATTAAAATGGGTTGCAAAATTATTGAAACCCCAATGGATCGAAGAGGGATAAATCCGTTCAAAGATTTTGCACTTATATTGAGATATATAAAAATTATGAAAAACTTGAAACCGGACATTGTTTTCTCATATACAATCAAACCTAATATTTATGGTAGTATCGCATCTAATTTTACTAAAAACAGGCAGGTTAGTAATATTACCGGTACAGGTGGGACTTTCTTGAAAGAGGATGTATTAAGTCGTATTGCTAAGAGCTTATATAAGATATCACTCAAAAAATCATATAAGGTCTTCTTTCAAAATATTGGGGATAGAGAATTTTTTGTTAAAAATAATATGGTTAAGAGTAATTATGATATGCTTCCTGGTTCAGGTGTAAACTTAAAGCAGTATTCATTATGTGAATTACCTTCAGGTGGTAAAATCAACTTTATTTATATAGGAAGAATTATGGAAATAAAGGGAATAGATGAGTTTCTAAGGGCGGCTAAATTAATAAAGCAAAGTTATCCTAGTACACATTTTTATGTAGCAGGGTTTATAGAAGAAGATAGATATAAACATATTATTGAAGATTATCATGAAAAAGGAATTATCGATTATATTGGATTTCAAAAGGATATAAAATCATGGATAAAAAAATGTCATTGTACTATTTTACCTTCTCATGGAGGTGAGGGAATACCTAATGTGCTTTTGGAGTCGGCAGCTATGGGAAGAGTATGTATTGCTTCTAATATCAATGGGTCTAAAGATGTCATTGACAATGGATTATCTGGGTATTTATTTGAGGCTAGAAATAGCCAAGATTTGGTTAATCAAGTTAGGAATTTCATAGAGCTATCTTATCAGCAAAAACGTGAGATGGGCTTTTTTGGTAGAAGAAAAGTAGAGACTGAGTTTGATAGACAGATAATCATTGATGCTTATTTAAAGGAAGTGAAAATAATATGACTAAATATTTAAGAGCTATTACTTGTCTAGTATTTTCATTGATAAAGTTTAGCTTTATGAAAATATTTAATTTTAAAAAAATACAATTTACACTTTTTAATCTTTTTTCACCTTTTACAGAAGTAGTAGTTGGCAAAAATGCACAATTAGCCCTTGGAAAAATGGTAAAGGCAAGAAGTGGTGTAAAGATAAATGTGAGATCAAATGCAGAGGTAAAAATAGGTGAAGAAACATTTTTTAACCATGGTTGTATGATAATATGTCATGAAAAAATTAGTATTGGGAACAATGTACAGTTTGGGCCAAATGTCTATGTTTATGATCATGACCACGATTTTAGGGTACAAGATGGTTTAAAGAGTAAAAAGTTTAAAACTTCTTCAGTTAAGATAGGAAATAATGTATGGATAGGTGCAAATTCGGTAATTTTACGTGGAACAGTAATAGGCGATAATTGTGTCGTCGGAGCTGGATGTGTTATTAAGGGTAATTATCCAGATAATACGTTAATAGTCCAAAAAAGAATAGAGGAACAAAAAGAAATTCAAATGATTTAAACTTTTATAATATGGTTGAAGGAGCAAAAATGAGAATATTATTAGCAACTGATACAAAAGTATATGTAAAAGACGGAAGATATTACGCAGATAATTCATTTGTTCCTGTAGTAAAACGCTACTTTGATGCATTTCAAGAAATTATTCTGTGTACAAGAACTGTTAATGTTTCTGAAATCCCAACTTTCTGTGCTGAAATATCGCAATATATATATGATTATATTGCGATAGATAGTTTAAAAAGCGTTCTTTTAAATAAGTATAATCAACAAATAATTAATGCTATTTCTAATTGCGATATTGTTGTATCTCGAGTCCCATCTATTGTCTCATATAGGGTTGCGGATATTGCAATTAGACAAAACAAACCATATATGACTGAGGCAATGGGATGTGCATGGGATGCATATTGGAATCACGGGATTTTAGGTAAATCTATAGCTCTATACATGTTTCTCAAAATGAAAAAATTGGTATATAGAGCGAGTTATTCTACGTATGTAACAGAGAAATTTTTACAAAGTAGATATCCAAGTAAAAATAATAGTATAAATGCCTCGAATGTTTCAATTGGTAAATTAGAAGATAGGGTATTAAAAAAGAGAATAAACAAAATTAAAAAAAGAGATAGTAGTAAATTAGTGCTTTTAACAGCAGCTGCTGTAAACGTTAGATACAAGGGGCATGAATATGTAATAAGGGCAATAAAATCATTATGCGATTCCGGAATAGATATAACGTATTACCTTGCAGGAAAAGGGGATCAAACATTTTTAAGAAACCTTTCAAAAAAATATCAGGTTGAGGATCGGGTAATATTTTTAGGGGGACTATCTCGTCAGGATGTAATAAATGCAATGGATATGGCGGATATTTATATTCAGCCTAGTAAACAAGAAGGTTTACCGAGATCAATTATTGAAGCAATGAGCAGAGGATGTCCAGTGTTAGGTGCTAATACGGCAGGTATTCCTGAGCTAATACAGAATGAATGTGTGTTTAAAAGAGGGTCTGTTTCCTCAGTAATAAGTTCAATAAAAATGATTTTAAATGAGGACTTAGAACGGATTGCTATTGAAAACTTTTCTAAAGCAAAAGAATATGAAGAAGAGATATTAGACAATAGGAGACAATTGTACTATGAGAAAATTAAGAGAGAGTTATTAGAAAAATCAATATAAATAGATTGGGGTTTCCGCATGAGAGTATTACAAATTATTGATAATATGAATAGGGGTGGTGCCCAGGCTTTTATTATGAATATATACAGGAAAATTGATAGAGAAATCCTTCAGTTTGATTTTCTATTGCATACTAAAGAGGAATGTGCTTTTAATGATGAAATACGTTCTTTAGGTGGGAAAATATATACTGTACCGCCCCGTAATCAAGGGATTTTAAAAAATAAAAAAGCACTAAATGATTTCTTTAAAGAACATTCGGATTATAAAGTAATTCATCACCATGTCAGTTCTTTGACATATGTGACACCACTAAAAATTGCAAGTAATTATAATGTTCCTCATCGTATAGTTCATAGCCATAATACCAAACAAGGTGGAAGTTACGTGCATAATTTTATTCACCGTTATAATCAAATGTTTGTTAAAAATTTTGCGACAGATTATTTTGCCTGTTCTCAAGAGGCTGCAAAATGGCTATTTGGTGAAACTTTATCTGACAATTATGATTCTTCAGTTGTAAGAAATGGAATAGATGTTTCTAAATTCAAATACGATAAAACCTTAAGAGATAATATTAGAAGTGAGTTGAAAATTGGTAATAAAATTGCTTTAGGCCATATTGGAAGATTTATGCATCAAAAAAATCATGAATTTTTAATTGATATTTTTTACGAGTTTCATAAGATTAATTCTAATTCAGTGTTGATATTAGTAGGAGAAGGGGAATTAAAAAATAAAATAGAAGAAAAGGTAGTAATTAAAGGCTTGAAAGATAATGTATTATTTTTAGGTTCTAGAAGTAATGTTAATGAATTACTTCAGGCATTTGATTTATTTGTAATGCCTTCTTTTCATGAAGGTTTACCTGTTACATTAGTAGAAGCACAGGCAGCAAGTCTACCATGTGTTATTTCTGATGGAATAACACATGAAGTTGACCTTCTAAATCATATTAAATATGTATCATTAAGGGAATCAGCAAAAAATTGGGCACAATCATGCTTACAAGTTATTAGTAATAATTTCAGAAAAGATGAAAGTCTCTTAATTACAAATAGTGGTTTTGACTCAAGTAGCGTTGCCCAGATGTTAAGTGAAAAATATTTGAACTATAGGTGAACAAAAAATAAATAGTAAATTTGAAATTGATAAAGTAAAAAGGTTTAATGACCAGGTTATTTTTTTATATTCACTATAATATATTGGAGGCTTTTAATGAAAAGAATAACTTGTGTAATAGATAAAGTTGGCGGAACTGGTGGAGCTGAACGAGTGATGACAACGCTTTGTAATGATTTTTCAAAATTAGGAATCAGTGTTACCCTCATTGTCCGTGAAAACATGCAGACAGCGTATCCTTTAAATAAAAAAGTTCATATGGTAAGTACACCTGTGAAACTACGTAATCCATTTATACGGAACTTTATGAGAAATATTAAACTACGTAAGGAAATAAAAAAGTCCAATCCGGATGTTATTATTTCATTTATTGCTGGTATGAATTTACAAGTTTTATTATTCACATTTGGGTTAAAATATCCAGTTGTTATATCAGAAAGAAATGATCCCAAAAAAAATAGTAAACTTGAGAAGATATTAATAAAGATTTTGTATCCTCGAGCAAAAGGGTACGTGTTTCAAACGGAGGATGCAAAGAGGGAATTTTCTAAAAAGATTCAAAAACTATCAACAGTGATTGCAAATCCATTACCTGAGGATTTACCTTTACGTACTGATATAAATCTTAATGAAATAGTATCTGTAGGCCGATTAGAGATACAAAAAAATCAAGAATTATTGTTGCGGGCTTTTAAGAAATTTAAAAAGAAATATGTAGATTATACATTGAAAATTTATGGTAAGGGCTCTATGCAGGATAAATTACAAGAGCAAATTGACTATCTTGGCTTAAGAGACAGTGTAACTTTAATGGGATCTGTACCTATGGTAACTGAAAAAATACGTAATGCTGAAATGTTTATTTTATCTTCTGATTTCGAGGGAATGCCGAATGCGCTAGCTGAAGCAATGGCAATGGGGATTCCGAGCATATCTTCCGATTGTCCATGTGGAGGACCAGGGTTTTTAATAGACAATGGGATTAATGGATTATTATTTCCTGTGCAAGATGAAGAAGCTTTGCTTGAGGCAATGGTACGTTTGGCAGAAAATAAAGAATTTGCAATATCACTTGGAGAAAATTCTAAAATGCTACGGGAACAATTAAAATCATCAGAAATTACATCTCAGTGGATTCAGTATTGTAAAAAAGTAATTTAGTAATTAGTTTTAATAAGAGTGAATTAAAGTGTAAAAATTATCTAAATAGTAGAGGTGGCAATCATTGAATCTTAATAGGTCAGTAGGTATAAAACAAAATATTAATGTTTTCAAAAATGTTCACCTTAATATGATAGTATCAGTTCTTATATTATTATTTCTTTTGACTTTTTATATCTTCATTAGTAAAGAAATGGATAATTTTGCGATTAATCAAAAATCCTTAGTAGATATATTTAATGTATTTTTGATTTTTGTATATGGTTGGGCAATGGTTTCTTGGGTTAAAGTTAATGGTAATTTTGTTTCGCTATACTTTTTCTTTCTTATTTATTGTTTTTTTAGTAACGCTGGACAAACCTTTTTACAATTATTTGATTTTCAAAACTACGGTGTTGTTAATATATACTCGCAGTATGATAGTAATGTAATTTTAAAGATGCTCACTTTTCAGTCTATAAGTATTATGATGTTGCATTCAGGAGCAATTTTATTTTCGTATATAAAATCAAATATTCGTACAAAAACCACTGATAACGAAAAGATTCCTATAATAACAATATTGGGAAGAAGGAAACCTAGCGCAGGAGACATTTTATTTTGGGTTTTTTCTATATACCTATCAATTATATATATACGTGAAGTCTTAGTCCGTTCAAATTATTCATACGGTGATTATTATTATTTAATGAGAGATAGTGCTCCTACATTTCTATTAATGGGGTTTCACATAATGATGTACTGGTACTATTTAAGAAATGACTATAAATACTCCAAAAAGCAAGTTTACCTAGTAGGAATTATAGTAGCATCTTTAATGCTGTTGGTAGGGAGTAGGGCCATGGTCATTCCGGTTATATTTGGCTTACTCTTTATAAAAAAAACTATTTCTCCTAACTTTTTAATAAGTAGGAGAAAAATTTTTCTTTATAGTATAATTGCTATCCTCTCTTTAGTAATATTGGGAGGTCTTCATGACTTACGTCAATATTCATTAAGCTCCTTAAATTTAGAAACGATTATGAATGTATATCGAAATGGGATAATAAATGGAATTGGTGATACTATTCAAGAAATGGGTGGAAGTGCTAGAACAATAATAGTTACTATAAATCAAATTGATAGTTCATCAGTAAATAGTGAAATGACAATAGGATACGCACTTTTAAAAGGTATGATTCCAACTTTTATCTTAAATTCGCTAGGTATAATTCCTCCTAATATTGAAAGCTTGGGAGATTGGATTACAAATGTTGGTGGATCAAAGTCGGGTTGGGGATATTCAATCATAGCAGAAGCCTATTTTAATTTTCAATATTATGGATTTATATTTCTCGGGATATATGGTTTCATATTGGTATTTCTTGAATCTTTGGTTATTAAATGGATTCATGAAAAAAAATATCTTATTGCTTCAGCTTTAACTTATTGTCTTGCTTATCAAATTTTTCTTGCTCGTGAGGAAATGATATTATTGCAATCTAGAATGAGGCTTTGTATTTATATAGTAATTATATATTTTATGTATTCTAAATTGGTTAGAAATAAATTTCATGATTAAAGTTATAGGGTGGGGAGATTTCTTTGAAAAAGAAGTTGTTATTTTGTATTTACTCGCTAGGGGCAGGTGGAGCAGAAAAAGCACTTATAAATTTACTAAATAGTATTGATTATAATTACTATGAAGTAGATTTGCAATTATTTGAAAACGAAGGGGTAAATTTGAAATATCTCCCAGTTGAGGTAAATTTATTAACTCCTCTTAGAGACAATAATAAGCATTTTGGACAGGGGCCTGAAATTATTAAAAATAGCCTTTTAAAGGGAGACATAATTTCTGTCTTCAGTAAATTATTTTATTGGATTTTTCCTAAGATAATTGATAAAGGTAATGAAAGACTAGGGAATTATTTCAATTGGAAGTACTTGCGGTCACGTTTAAGAAAAAACAAAAAAACATATGATATTGCAATTGGATATATGCATGGTGTATCTAACTATTATGTGGTTGATTGTATTAAGGCTCATAGAAAAGTATGTTGGGTACATACTGACTATAGTAAGATAAAAATGATAAGACAGGAAGAGAAGTATTTTAAGAAGGCATATAAGGTTATTACAATTTCAGAAAAATGTGTAGAAGAGTTACAAAGATCTTTTCCAAAACTTAGAAATATAGAGTTGCTATATAATGTAAACTCTATAAATCTACTAAAAGATTTATCTTCTGCTTATGAGCCTCCTGAATATGCCGACTTTTCTGGCCAAAGGATATTATCTGTAGGAAGGTTACATTATCTAAAGGGCTTTGATATGGCAATTGAGGCTGCAGTAATTCTAAAAAAACTTGGTTTTAATTTTTGCTGGTATATCTTAGGTGAAGGTGAAATTAAAGCTGAATTAGAAAAAAAGTGCATTGAGTTAGGTGTAGAAGATTATATTAAGTTCTTAGGAATTCGTACAAATCCCTACCCGTATATCCTTAGAGCAAACATAATAGTACAAACTTCAAGATATGAAGGGAAGTCAATGGTTATTGATGAGGCAAAAATATTACGAAAACCTATTATTAGTACAAATTATAATTCAGTAGAGGATCAGATTACTGATGGTTTGAATGGAATAATTGCCCCTGTCAGCCCTATAGGAATTGCAGATGCATTAGAGAGATTATTATTATCAAGTCAACAATGTAGAGAATTAGAAAAAAATTTAAAAAATTTGAGTAATTTGTATTATGAACAAGTACAATCTACCATTTTGAAACATTATAAATTATTTGGAGGAGAATTGTGAAATCAAAATCAAAATATGCCTTAAATAATATCCTAGCACAAATTGTAGTACAATTTGCTGTTTTTGCAGCGGGTATATGTGTTCCACGATTTATAATTTTAACTTATGGTAGCGAGATAAACGGAATTTCCTCAACAGTCAATCAATTAGTAAGCTATGCATCTCTTTTAGAAGCAGGTTTAGGAATGGCATCAATCCAGGCACTATATGCACCCCTAAATAACAATAATCTAGTTAAAATAAATGGAATACTTTCCGCAACTAAAAATTATTACAAAAGGATTTCTATGTGGTTTACAACTGTAATGATTTCTCTTGCAATAATTTATCCATTTTTTGCAAAAGGTGAAACAGACAAAGTAACTATTGCTGCTTTATTAATTACTATTTCTTCCACGGCTATATTGGAATTTTTATTCCATTCAAAATATAGAGTATTATTAACAGCTGACCAAAAATTATATATTATTAGCTATACAAGAGCAATAGCACTTGTTCTACAGACCATTATTAAAATAATACTTATTATTCAAAATATGAATGTAATACTTGTATTTGCGGTTTCTTCATTAGTATTATTATTAAGAATTTTTTATATAAAATGGTATGTACAAAAACACTACAAAGACTTAGACTTTAACGGAGCTATGGACATTTCGGCACTTTCACAACGTTCAGCTTTGTTAGTGCATCAAATAGCGGGACTAGTAGTTAATAACACGGATACTTTTATCCTTTCGATATTCGTAAGTAATGGACTAAAATTAGCAAGTGTTTATGTAGTTTATTCTATGGTATTTAAGAATCTGTATAGCTTAATAATGGGAGCTTTTTCTAATGGGGTTGTTGCCAGTTTCGGTCATTACTTGCATGAAAGAAATCTAAAAGAAGTAAATAAAATATTTAGAACATATGAATTGACATACCTTATTATTCAGAGTGCTATTTGGGGTACAGCTTCAGTTATGATCTTACCTTTTATTAATCTTTATACAAAGGGTGTTAGAGATATAGAGTATACAAGTGTAACAATAGCAACACTTTTCATATGCGTTTATGTTTTGAACTCTTCTCGAATTCCCTGTGTTATGTTAATAAATGCTGTTGGACATTTCCAACAAACAAAAAATAGAGCAGTAATTGAGGCAGTAATAAATTTAATTATGATGTTGTTACTAGTTAATAAGTATCATATAGTCGGTATTTTAATCGCTGGATTACTTTCATATGCATACAGTGTACCATATATAATTGTTTATACGAATAAAAAAATATTAGAAGTGTCATCGCTCAAATCTATTAAACGAATATTTCAATCATGGTTAAGTATATTGTTAACTGCAAGTTGTATGACTTTTTTAATTAAGTTATCCATTAATACATGGTCAATGTGGTTATTATCAGGAATTCTTTCTTTTATAATTTCTACAATCATATCCTTTATGGTGTTTTTATTATTAGATTTTACGGATACGAAATCTATAATTTATAACTTTAAGAAAAAAATATTTAGAATTTTATGAATATATATTTAAACTTATTAGAAAATAATTTTGCTTAAACTTCGAATAGAAAAAGGAAGGAATATATTTATGTATAAAATTGCAGTAGCAGGAACAGGGTATGTTGGCTTAGTTGCAGGTGTTTGCTTTGCTGAAGTTGGTCACCAAGTTAAATGTGTTGATATTGATGAAAAAAAAGTAAAACTTATGAAATCTGGTGTTTCACCAATTTATGAAGCTGATTTGGAAGTATTAATGCAGAAGAATTACAGTGTTGGAAGAATAGATTATACAACAGATTATAAAACAGCATATAAGGATGCGGATGCTATTTTCATCGGTGTAGGTACTCCTGAGCAACCTGATGGCTCAGCGAATCTATCGTATATCGCTAATGTTGCTAGACAAATTGCTGAATCAGTAGAGAAGGATTGTTTAGTTGTAGTAAAATCTACTGTACCAGTTGGTACAAATGATAAAGTAGAACAGTTTATCCAAGACTTTTTAGTTAATGATGTAAAAGTAGAAGTAGCTTCAAACCCAGAATTTTTAGCACAAGGATCAGCTGTGCATGATACTTTACAAGCGGATCGGATTATTATAGGGACAGAAAGTAAATGGGCTGAAGAGATTTTAATGAAGATTTATGAGCCTTTTCACATACCTATAGTTTCAGTAAATAGAAGGTCGGCAGAAATGATTAAGTATGCATCCAACGATTTCCTAGCACTCAAAATCTCTTATATGAATGATATTGCTAATCTTTGTGAATTAGTTGGGGCTGATATTCAGGATGTAGCTAAGGGAATGAGCTTTGATGAACGTATTGGTAGTAAATTCTTAAATGCAGGTATTGGTTATGGGGGGTCTTGTTTCCCTAAAGATACAATGGCACTAGAGTATATTGCTCAGCAAAACGGATATCAGCTTAAAACAGTGAAGGCCGCTATTGAAGTGAACAAAGAACAGAAAACAATGTTATATAAGAAAGCAAGCAAAAGGCTTATAACTTTTAATGGGTTAAAAGTAGCTGTAATGGGTTTAACCTTTAAGCCAGGTACGGATGACCTAAGAGAAGCAGCATCGCTTGAGAATATACCTTTATTATTGGAACAGGGTGCAGATATTTTTGCTTTTGATCCTGTTGGAACAGATAATTTTGGTAAGGTTTATCCAGAGGGGAAAAGTGGTAGGGGGAGTATCACATACGTTTCAAATATCGAGCATGCACTAGATGGTGCGAATGTTTGTTTTATTTTTACTGAATGGAGTGAAGTAAAACAAATAAAGCCAGAGATTTTTAAGAAATTAATGAGAACCCCTTTAGTTTATGATGGTAGAAATATCTATCGTGTAGAAGAGATGCAAGAAGCAGGAGTAGAATATCATTCAATTGGAAGAAGTTCTGCAACAAGAGAATCTATTAAGGAGATGAAGAATCTTGAATTACAACACTCTGAATTCTAGTAAAACATACTTGATAACAGGAGCAGCTGGTTTTATTGGTTATTACTTATCTAGAAAACTATTAGAACAGGGCTGTAAGGTAATTGGTATTGATAATGTTAATGATTATTATGATGAGAATCTTAAACTATCTCGGTTAGAAAAACTAGACCCTTATAGAAATTTTAACTTTGTAAAAGCTGATATTTCCGATAAGAATATAGTAATGAAGACTTTTGAAAAGTACAGGCCTAATGTGGTAGTAAACCTTGCTGCACAGGCTGGGGTTCGATATTCAATTGAGAATCCTGATGTGTACATTCAAAGTAACATTATAGGTTTTTATAACATACTTGAGGCGTGTAGGTACTTTCCTGTTAATCACCTAGTTTATGCATCTTCTAGTTCGGTTTATGGTGCTAATAAAAAAGTTCCATTTGAAGAAACAGATTCTGTAGATAATCCAGTGTCACTTTATGCATCTACTAAGAAATCTAATGAATTAATGGCCTATACCTACAGTCATCTTTATAACATTCCTGCAACAGGACTACGGTTCTTTACTGTTTATGGTCCAATGGGTCGTCCTGATATGGCTTACTTTGGATTTACAGATAAATATTTTGCCGGTAAACCAATAAAAATCTTCAATAATGGTGATTTTGAAAATGACCTTTATCGAGACTTTACCTATATTGATGATATTGTAGAGGGTATTGAACGTCTAATAAGCAATCCACCTGCAGGTGATGTTAGACATAAAGTCTTCAATATTGGGAATAACAATCCTGAGAAACTGATGGTGTTTATTGAAACTCTAGAGAAATCATTAAGTAATGCGCTAGGTAGAGAAGTACAATTTGTGAAGGTTTTTGAAGAAATGAAGCCAGGTGATGTTCCAGCAACTTATGCTTCGACTGATTTGTTACAAAAAGCAGTTGACTTTAAGCCGAAAACTTCTATTGAAAAAGGACTTCAGAAGTTCGCCGAATGGTACGTAGATTATTATAAGGTTAAATAAGTAATTTTATATAAACTCTTTATTGATCAAATTCTAAAGGCTATTTTTAGAATCTTTAACTATCAGATTCAGGCAAAAGCAGGGAGATTCAGTTAAAGTTCTAATAGATTATAGACAAACAAAAATAGAATAAATGAGAAATGTTTTATTCATGCTAAAGTAGAATTTTCTCTTAGTAGATAAAAATTTATGTTAAGAATACCTGGACTTTAATAAATGTAATGAAAAAAAGAAAGAACAAGTTGTATTAACATAATCATTAATACAGAATTCTAAGAGGTTAGACCACAGTTTTTTTAAAAACTATCTTATGATGGAGGTGGATCAACCAATGAATATTTTGGTTTCCGGTGGAGCCGGCTATATTGGATCACATACATGTGTTGCTTTATTAGAAGCAGGCCACTCAGTGATAGTTGCTGATAATCTTTGCAATAGTAAAGTTGAAACGCTAGAAAAGGTTGAGCAAATTACGAATAAAGGTGTTATTTTTTATAAGATTGATTTAAAAGATGAAACTGCTGTTAAAGAACTCTTTTCCAACCATTCTATTGATGGTGTTATTCATTTTGCTGGTTTGAAAGCAGTAGGTGAATCAGTAGACATACCATTAATATATTATTATAACAACCTCGTTAGCACTATTGTGCTTGCTAATGCATGTATGGAGTTTGGCGTAAAGCGATTTGTTTTCAGTTCATCTGCAACAGTATATGGAGACAACACCGTTCCATTTTTAGAAACAATGGACTTATTACCTACTACTAATCCATATGGTGAAACAAAAGCTATGTGTGAGAGGATTCTAACAGATATAGCTAAGGCAAATCCAGAATTTTCAGTTGCTCTTCTAAGGTATTTTAATCCAGTAGGAGCTCATGAAAGTGGATTAATTGGTGAATCACCTAATGGTATACCAAATAACTTAATGCCCTATGTTACTCAAGTTGCTAGAGGTAAACTAGAGAAACTTAGAATTTTTGGAAATGACTATATGACAATAGATGGCACAGGAGTAAGAGATTATATCCATGTAGTAGATTTGGCAGAGGGACATGTTGCTGCTTTAAAAAATCAAAAAGAGGGTGCCCATATTTATAATCTTGGAACTGGTCAAGGTACGAGTGTATTAGAGTTGGTGAAAGCTTTTGAAAAAGCTAATTGCATTCATATTCCTTATGAAATAGTTAACAGGAGACCTGGTGATATTGCTTCGTGTTATGCTGATGCATCTAAAGCAAAGAGATATCTTGATTGGGAAGCAAAACGTAACATTATCGATATGTGCCGAGATGCTTGGAACTTTGAGAAAAATCATATGGATATAGTTGTAACTACATAGGGTGTTTATACCCGTTGAGTTATTATTGGCTTATATACTTAAGTTGTAACCCTTTAGTAAGTATTAATTGAAGATTTTTTATCAAGAGATAGGCACAATAAAAATAGTAAGTATTTTTTAGAAAGTCAGACAAATTATAAACTTTATTCTTTTTAAAATTTAAAGTTTCAATAAAATATATCCTTTTGAAGAGCACCTTTATTGTTAGATATTACTAACAATAAAGGTGCATTTTTTTATTACTAAAAGAGCACTATTTTTTAAATAGAATTATCTAATTGTTATAAATTTTATGTAGCAAATGTTTCCAGACTAAACTTTATGAAGTAAAATAAACTTAAATCTATAAACTAAGTTAAACTATTTTTAAGGAGAAAATAAGTGTCCAGAATACAAAAAAGCTCATCAAAAAAAATATCCACAACAAAAAAAGTACTAATAATCGTAATAAGTGTATTAGTCGTAATCGGTCTAGGAATAGGCGGTTATGCGTATTCAATTTACCACAATGTAAATAAAACAACAGACGCAATCTATAAAGACATAAAGAAAACAGATAAACGAAAAGAAGAAGTAAATGTTGAAAAGAAAGAACCTTTTTCTATTTTACTATTAGGGGTTGATCATCGCCCTGGTGATAAAGGTCGTTCGGATTCTATGATTGTGTTGACGGTTAATCCGAATACAAATACAACTAAAATGGTTAGTATTCCACGTGATACAAGAACAGAAATTGTTGGAAAAGGTAAAGAAGATAAAATTAACCATGCCTATGCATTTGGTGGAATTCAAATGTCTGTTGATACAGTTGAAAACTTCTTGAATATTCCTATTGATTATTATCTTGAAGTTAATATGGAAGGCTTTAAAGACATCGTTGAAGCAGTAGGTGGAGTTGATGTAAATAATGACTTAGACTTTACTTATGATGGAGTGCACTTTACGAAGGGACCACTTCATTTAAATGGTGTAGATGCATTAAAGTTCTCTCGTATGCGTAAGTTAGATCCACGTGGTGACTTTGGTCGAGAGCTTCGACAAAGAGAAATTCTTGAAGCGGTTATTAAAAAGGGAGCCTCAATTTCTTCTTTAACAAACTATCAATCGATTTTACAAGCGATTCAAAAGAATGTTGTGACGAATATTACTTTAGGTGATACAGTTTCGATTCAAAAGGATTACCGTCAGGCTGCGCAAAATATTAGTAAGACCCAAGTTAAAGGTGAAGGCAAGATGATTGATAAAATTTATTATTTTATTGTTCCGAAAGAAGAAAAAGATAAAATATCTAATGATCTTCGTCAGCACTTAGAATTACCTTCAGAAACAAAATAATATCTAACTCTCAAGAACCACCGTTAAAAGTTATCACTTTAACGGTGGTTCTTTTTTTTATGTCTTTTTACTTTAGGACCCTATTCTATTCCACTTAAAATTCACCATTTCATTCCAATCCCCTAAGAATATAACCTACACATCCCCTTAACCACCATCATACTAATATATATATTCCTAAATGTTTAGGAGGTCTTTGCGATAAAAGGGATTATACTTGCAGGTGGTAGTGGTACTCGACTTTATCCATTAACGATGGTGACTAGTAAGCAGCTATTGCCTGTGTATGATAAACCAATGATTTATTATCCTTTATCAACTTTAATGTTGGCGGGTATTAGAGAGATTTTAATTATATCGACTCCAGAGGATTTACCCCGTTTTGAGGCTTTATTAGGTGATGGTTCTCAGTTTGGAGTTTCGTTGAAATATAAAGTACAACCTAGTCCAGATGGGTTGGCTCAAGCGTTTATTATTGGTGAAGAGTTTATAGGAAACGACTCTGTTGCGATGATTTTAGGTGACAATATTTATTATGGCAGCGGGTTACGAAGTATTTTGAAGAAAGCTGCGATGAAAGAAAAAGGGGCAACAGTGTTCGGTTATCATGTACAGGATCCTGAGCGCTTTGGTGTTGTGGAATTTGATGAGTCTGGGAAAGTTTTGAGCATTGAAGAAAAGCCAGTAGCTCCGAAATCAAATTATGCTGTAACGGGATTGTATTTTTATGATAATCGTGTCAATGAGATTGCCAAAAACGTAAAACCATCCAATCGTGGAGAATTGGAGATTACTTCTATAAATGAAGCTTATTTAAATTTGGGTGAACTAGAAGTAGAGTTACTAGGACGCGGTTATACATGGTTGGATACTGGAACACATGAGAGTTTAGTGTCGGCAACAAATTTTGTCAAAACAATTGAAGAGCATCAAGGGATTAAAATATCTGCTCCAGAAGAGGTCGCTTATATTAATGGATGGATTGATAAAGAACAATTATTACGTTTAAGCGAATTGCTTAGTAAAACAAGTTATGGTAACTATTTACGAAAAGTTGCAAATGGTGGGATTAAATATTAGCTTAAGGGGTCATTATCAATGAAAATTACAGAAACTTTTATAAAAGGAATTGTAGTTATTGAACCAACTGTTTTTGGAGATCACCGTGGTTGGTTTATGGAAACATATAATGATTCTAAAATGAAGGATTTTGGAATGGATTTAAATTTTGTTCAAGATAATCAATCATTTTCTGCATTGAAGGGCACGTTACGTGGATTACATTATCAGTTGTCTCCAAAAGCACAAACGAAGTTAGTTCGTTGTACAAGGGGTTCGATTTTTGATGTGGCTGTCGATATTCGAAATGGGAGTCCGACATACGGAAAGTGGTTCGGAATCGAGTTAAGTGCCGAAAATAAAAAACAATTATTCATACCAAAAGGGTTTGCTCACGGTTTTATGACTTTAACAGATGATGTGGAAGTCCAATACAAGGTTGATGAGCTATATTCACCTGAATGTGATCGAGGCATTGCTTGGAATGATCCTGTAATTCAGGTGAAATGGCCAATCAATATTTCTCCATTATTATCTGCAAAGGACAAAATCGCACCATTATTAAAGGATGCTGAAAATAATTTTATTTATAAGGAGTAATATAAATGAAGGTTTTAGTAACTGGTTACGGTGGGCAGCTAGGCTATGATGTTGTTCAAGAATGTGAGCAGCGTGGTTTAAATGTTAAAGGCTGTAGTCGAAAAGAGCTTGATATTACTAAAAAAGAATCAGTTTTTTCTTTAGTAGATTCATATAAACCAGATGTTATAATCCACTGTGCTGCTTATACAGCGGTAGACAAAGCTGAAGATGATAAAGAGAATTGCTGGAATGTGAACGTAGAAGGAACGAGATCTTTAGTTGAAGCTGCGAAAAAGCATCATTCAAAGTTCATTTATATTAGTACAGACTATGTATTTAATGGGAAAGGTGAAAGTCCTTTTAGTGAAGGTGACCAACCGGACCCAATCGGTTATTATGGATTAACAAAGTATGAAGGTGAAAAAGTTGTTCAATCATTCATCGAAAACTATTTCATCATTCGTATTTCGTGGGTATTTGGTGTTAATGGGAATAATTTTATTAAAACAATGTTAAGATTATCAGAAACTAGAAACGAATTAAATATAGTCGGTGATCAAATCGGTTCACCAACCTATACTGTTGATTTGGCTAGATTAATTGTAGAATTAGTTAAATCCGATAAATATGGAATCTATCACGCAACAAATGAAGGCTTTACTAGTTGGGCTGATTTTGCAGAAGAAATATTCAAACAAACCGACAGTAAAACTTTAGTAAAATCGATTGCATCCGAAGATTATCCTATTCGAGCAGCTAGACCGAAAAACTCGAGATTAGCAAAACAAAAGCTAGTAGAAAATGGCTTCCAATCCTTACCTTCATGGCAAGACGCATTAGCAAGGTATTTAGTTCAATTAAATAAAAGAGACGAGGTCCAGTAAAACATGAAAGTAGCTATTACAGGTGGTGCCGGATTTATCGGTGGAAACTTTGTTCAATACATGATCAATAAATACCCATCCTATTGGATTTACAATCTGGATGCTTTAACTTACGCAGGTGACTTAACAAAGCATAAAAACATCGAACAAAATGAAAACTATCATTTTATTAAAATTGATATTTCAAACCGTGAAGAAATCATGGCATTATTTAAAAAAGAAAAGTTCGACTATATCATCCACTTCGCAGCGGAAAGTCATGTTGATCGCTCAATAGCAGACCCAGGTATATTCGTGACAACAAATGTATTAGGAACTCAAGTTTTACTAGATGCTTCAAAAGCGATAAATGTTAAGAAATTTGTACATGTATCCACAGATGAAGTGTACGGTGATCTAGATTTTGACCCTACAACCTTTTTTACAGAAGATACACCTCTACAACCGAATAGCCCGTACTCTGCAAGTAAAGCATCATCTGACTTATTAGTTCGTGCATATTATGAAACGTATGGATTTCCTATGAATATCACACGTTGTTCAAATAATTACGGACCATATCACTTTCCAGAGAAGCTAATTCCATTAACCATTTCTCGTGTATTAAATGATCAAAAGGTTCCTGTTTATGGTACTGGTGAAAATATTCGCGACTGGTTACATGTTCTTGACCATTGCTCTGCAATTGATTTAGTCATGCATAAAGGAGAGAATGGGGAAGTTTACAATGTAGGTGGACATAACGAACGGACAAATTTAGAGGTCGTTAAAACTATCATTTCTACTCTCGGAAAATCAGAAGACTTAATCCAATTTGTACAAGATCGCTTAGGTCATGACAAAAGATATGCGATTGATCCAAGTAAACTAGAAAGACTAGGCTGGAAACCATCTTACAATTTTAATACTGGTATTGTTCAAACGGTTCAATGGTATGTAGATAATAAGGAATGGTGGGAAACGATTGTTTCTGGTGAGTATAAACGATATTTTGAGAAACAATACGGTAAATAATTAGAAATGAACTTGATGAGGGAATTTCATATAAAATATAAGAGTAATTTAGACGTTTTCTATTAAAGTGAAAACGTCTTTTTAAATTCTAATGGGATAGTACTTTAGAACTACCAAAAATGATTGTTTATGTGCTATCTAAACCAGAACTAATAACCTATTAAATTCTAATTAATTTCTAATTCATTGGAAAATATCCCTAAATTAAATTCTTTTAATCGCTTTTTAACTATAATTTTAATTACCATTTATAAGTTACATTTTTTTATGATATAATACATTTCGTATCAATAAATGACAATATCATTACAAATTTGTAAGTTTTTTCGTGCGAAATTTACATTTTTTTTATGTTCAAATATGTTACTTTAAATGTTATGTTTTTTCAGAAAAATATAATATTGTAGATTACTAGTTATGTCATTAAAAACTGGTTAGAAAATATTGTTTATTTTAATGAGAAATTAAATTTTAGATAAGGAGGATAAGGGATGAATCAACCGTTAATATCAGTAATTTTGCCTATTTATAATGTCGAGAATTATATTCATGAATGCCTAAATTCATTATTAGATCAAACGATTGGTTATGAAAAATTAGAGGTAATTATGGTAAACGATTGTTCGAAAGATCGTACTCCTATAATTATTGATGAGTATGCCGCGAAATATGAAAATTTTAAAGCAATTCATTTCACAGAGAATTCTGGTGCTCCAGGTAAACCAAGGAATGTTGGAATGGAAAATGCAACAGGTAAATACACGATCTTTTTAGACCCGGATGATGTATTACCATTGGATGCATATGAAAAGTTAATTAATATAATTGAAAACAGTGAGTCTGATTTTGTAATGGGTAAGATGATCAGCTTTGATGATGAAACAAAGCGTAGACACGAACACGTTACATTTAAACAGTATCAATTACAAAAGAAATATATCGATGTAAACATAGAGGATGTTCCATTTTTCTATCAAGTTAAAACAGCTGTTTATTTAAAATTAGTGAAAACTGAGTTTCTATTAAAAAATAAAATTAACTTTATTGAAGGCATGAAAAACGGTGAAGATAAGTATTATGATATTCTATTATTCTCTAAAGCAAAAAAATTCAGCTATATACCTGAAGTAATCTATCTATATAGAGGAAGAAATGACGTAAAAAATTTATCTCTAACACAAAGAGATATTATTAGTACAGTTGAAAACGATGTAAAATCTGCTTTAACGATTAAGCCTTTACTTTCAAAAAGTGATTACAAGTATTTTCAAATCAATGTATTTAGATCAATTTTTTGGAAAACTGGAGATGCAGACTTTAAGCGTTTAAAAAAGGATCAACAGCTTTATCTTTTTAACTTAGTAAAAGATGTAATGGTGGGGTATGATCCAGATTTAGCAAAGGATTATATGGAAGTGGAAGAACCGATCCTTAGTCTGATAAGCTCAGGCCATATTGAAGAAGCTTTAGAATATAATCTTTTATTAATTTCTAGAAGATGGTGGTTTAAAATAAGCAAAGAACTAGAGAAAGATTATAAAAAGTCATCAAAAATAAGAAATAGTAATTTTTGGAAAGTGACAAGTCCATTAAGAAAAGTTATCAGACTTGTGAAGAGGGTGTCGTAAGTTGCAATTTAGTATCATAATTCCATTTGTAAAAGAGGAAATCAATCAAGCTCTTGATTGTATTAATTCAGTTAAGGATCAAAGTATTAAACAAAATCAAATTGAATTAATCCTTTTTAATACAGAAAATGAAGTACTGAATGAAGAGACTGAGAAAATATTAACTCTTCAGTATAATGACCTAAGTGTAATAAATACAAAATTGAAGCCAGATGACCTAAATGGTAAATATGTCTTCATTTATGATCGTAAAATTAATATAAGTAAGCATTTATTAGAAGTATTTTTGAGAATAGCAGATTCTGGTAAATATGATTGCGTTTTTACTACTGAAAATACAAAAAAATTAGAAGTGAATCCAGTAAATATGAATGATTTTACATATTCAGATCTAATGAGTATGAATTTGTTGAGAACTGTTACTTTAAAGGACTATCATGTAAAAAATAAAATTCAAGAGTTTAATTATTTTGAATTAAAGCATTTTCAATTAAGGCAATATTTTACAAATAAAAATATTGGAACGAATGATGTATTAGCAATTAAAAACACTGAGATTAATGACGAGTATATTCATAATCAAGTTCAAGAAATCAACTATTTGTTTGTAAAAGTAAGAGAAGCATCCGATAAAGATCTTCAAAAAGTAGTATATGGTATGTTCATTAAGCAACTAATGGCTTTAGTTGATAAAAAGATATTTGTCGAAGAATTAGATGAAGAGCTTCAAATTCAATTATTAGAACTATTACAATTAATAACAAAAGAAGTAAATTTACCTGAAACTTTAAAGGAAACAAAACTAGAAGGCTATAAAGGATTTTTTGCAATCTTAAGCATGAAAAAATATTCTGAATCCATTAGTTATATGAAGTTGTTGAGGAGTAAGAGATATCAATATCATACAGCAAAAAAATATAGCAACTATTTAGAGAAGCATCCAGTCGATCCTAGTGAAGACTTAACATGGAAAATGACGAAACCATTACGTTTAGTAAAACCAACAATGCGTAAAGTAAAAGGATTAATCTTTAAATATTTATTACTCTTAATTGTATCTTTCTATAAACTTCTATATTTAAATAAAGAGGTTTGGTTAGTTTGTGAAAGAGCTGATCAAGCTGAAGATAATGGATATTTCTTTTTTAAGTATTGCAGAGAGCAACATCCGAACAGGAAAATCTATTATCTAATTGAAACAAATTCTCCGCATTATGATAAAGTAACTAGATTAGGAAATGTTATTCATCACTCTAGCTTTAAACATAAAATTTACACACTATTAGCGGATGTATATGTTAGTGCTTGGACATTTAGTGAAAGTGGTTTTCCAAATCCTTCAAAATATTTCACCTCAAGATTTAGAAAGCAATTAAAGAACAAGTTTCAAGTATGTATCCAGCATGGCGTTATTATTCATAATATTTCTCCGTATTTATCAAAGAAAAAGTACCAACAAAATTTAATTATAGCTAGTTCAGAGTTTGAAAAAGAAATTATTATGGAAACTTTAAACTATTCAAACGATGAAGTTGAAGTAACAGGTTTAGCTAGATTTGATAATTTACATGATGCCATTACGAAAAGACAAATATTAATTATGCCAACGTGGAGACGTCATTTATTTAAAATAAATAAAAAACAATTCTCTAACTCGGAATACTTTAAGAAGTATAAAAACTTAATATCAAATAAAAAGTTTCAAGATTTTATTAGTAATGAGAATATTCAGGTTAAATTCTATATTCATCATCAGATGCAACGCTTCTTGGAAAACTTTATTGTAGAACATCCAAACATTGAATTCTTATTAAAAAAAGATGCCAAAGTTTCAGATCTACTAAAAGAATCGAAGTTATTATTAACTGATTACTCATCAGTTTCAAGTGATTTCTTTTATATGAATAAACCAGTAGTATTTTATCAATTTGATCCACATAAAAATCATCATGCACCTACTGAACAAATTAAATATAGCGATCTTGGAATTATCGTTAATAATGAAGAAAAATTACTTGATGAGATCATTAAAATTTCAAATAGAGATTTTACAGCAGATCGACTATATCAACAAAAATCGAGAAGTATTTTTAAATTTAAAGACACAAATAACTCAAAGAGAATATTTGAAGCCATTGAAACATCTTATCACAATTTTAAACTTAAGAACGTTGAATAAATCAAAAAGAGGGTGAAATTAAAATCACCCTCTTTTTTTATTTCGTTAATTTTATTAATTCAGCTAGAAAATTTTTATAATAATTTGGTTCAAAATGCAAATGGAAAATACCCCAAGCATGATCTGCAATAGAAAGATAGTTTTGTTTTACATTTATTGTAGAAACCTCGTAATTGGAAATCACGTAGTCATCTAGTTGGTCCCAAAAGGCATTTAATAATTCGATATCTGTGTCAGAACTAATTTTCTTAATGTTTTGTTCCTGATCGTAGTACATGCCAGTAAATCTAGCTTTGTGAAGTATGATTTTACAATTCGGAAGTTCTCTATTAATAGTTTGTAAAAATTGATCAATTGATTGCTTCCAAAGTGTGAAGTATTCGCTAAGATTAGTATTCAAATTAAATGTAGTGACTTCGTTTAATTCACTATAAAATGATGTTTTAGTAATCTTCCAACGATTATTAGTAATATATGAACTATTCGTCATTAAGCAGCCAAAATAAACATCTCCAAAGAAATCAAGAATGAGAGCTTCAGGCTGCTTACTGATTAAATCATTTAAAAAGTTCTTTTCTAAGTCATCGAATACATCATTTTGCTCATATTCGTTTAAGTTATCAATTTTCCCTCGATTATAAGGAATCGGATTACTCATTAAACTAATGATGGATGATTGATTTTGATAGCGAATTAACTCAAAATGATTTTTATAATTTAAGTTAAATTTACTATTAAAGTTATCTCGTGTAACACATGATCCAAATGCAGCGATTTTTAATTTCTTTTCATTGCCTTTAATAGAAATAACGTTCTTATTTAATAAAAGAGAAAAGTTTTTAGTTAGATGATTAATCTCAATCTCGGTTAATAAGTTAATTAAAACTTTAACATTTCTGTTTAATGTAATTTGTGCAAATAGTTCTAAGTCAGTCGATTCAGGATAGCTATTCAATAAATCAAATACATTAAACGTTGAACATATAATTTCTTTGTTATTTCCACTATGTGCACTATATGAATGAGTATTAATCGCTAGTTCGGTTTTGATTTGATTGAATTGTTTTTGATCAGAAATAGAGAGTTGAACAAAATCTTCATAACAATCTGCTTTAATTAGATTAAAGTGTAATTTATCTTGTGTTAAGTAAAGCGCAATACGATTATCATTTGTTATATATGACTTTGCATAATAAATGTTTAGTAGTTTTGAGCTCATATATTTAGTTGGCATTTCAAGATTACGATTAATTTCTAATGGTAATAATTCAGTATCTTTAGCTACATATAGATCAAAAATCTCGATTGGATATAATGTGATATTTTTCAAATCAGAAAAGTTAATATCTACTAAATATTGGTGATCAATCTTTTTTATTAAGCTTCGTAATATTTCCTTACGTACTTTCACATGTTTATTTGGCCTCTGTATTACGACTAACGAAGAGTCTTCATTTAAAGTCCCGTTTGCATCTTCTATGTAAAATCTAATTCCATCATTTAAGTATTCAATTTTTTTAAGCATAAAGCCGCCCATCCCATTTAATTAAAATATTTTTTGAATTCGTAAAAAAATTTACGAAACGCTAACAGATATTAACATTAACATTATGATTATAATTATTAAACAAGACAACTGTTTTTTTAATTATTAACTAAACGAATGTTAACAAGAATTTAAGATTATTTATCTATGGAACAGATAGTTCAAGAAACTACACTCCGGTTGTAGCATTCTCTTTCCATTGGAAATGAACGTTACAGTTGGGGATTTTTTATATTTTTAAACATTCTAATGC
Source organism: Bacillus sp. AFS077874 (assembly GCF_002566505.1). Lineage (NCBI taxonomy): Bacteria > Bacillati > Bacillota > Bacilli > Caryophanales > Bacillaceae > Bacillus > Bacillus sp. AFS077874. The sequence continues at coordinate 69,516 of NZ_NUYF01000013.1, read as the reverse complement.
ACTACTAATTTAGTAAATCATATCATTATATTTTTTACATACTTTTAACAAGGATACTTATGTAAATTCACAGAAACTAGTTAATCTCAAAGTAGTAAATGATTTTGGGTTTTTTCGATCTATATAAACCTGTCTAAAATGAGACCCTTGAGTTTATCTTACTTGAGATGGAGGTTTGAAATGAAGAATAGTGAATTATTGAATAGTAGTCATGTGGATTCAACAACTGTAAATTTTAAACCAAGTTTAATAGAGGTTTCGACTGAGGATTTCGATGCTAATATTCTACGGAAAAATGAATTGTTAATGAAAGAAAATGAATTCCTTTCTAATAAAGTGATGGAATTTGAAAAGAGAATGGAAGAGCAATTATTTCGCCAGTTAGATTTAATCGTTGAGCACGAGGAATTTATGATGGGACTTGATGATTATGTTCTTGTAAACGAAGTGAAGCAGTCATTTGGTTCGTATGAATATGAAAAATTGCAAGAAGAATATCAAAAGCTGCAATTAAATTATGAAACGTTTAGGAACTCTAAGTTTGGCAAATTAGCAAGGAAGTATTGGAAGCTCTTGAAGTATTTAAAAAGAAAATGAGGGATCATTTATGTTAAAAGAATTAATCGAAAAACAAATAACTAGATTACGTAATGAAAAATATGACACAAAAATGATGCTGCAAGAATTAATGAATGTGGATGAACCCTTTTATTTTCAAAATCATGAGTTACTTCCATTTTTGGCCGATGATTTTACAGTTAGTAAAGGTATTCAAAAGTTTCAAAAGGAAAAGAAAACGCTATTTCATAACAAACTAATAAAACAGACTGCGGTCATTGATTATAAAGATGAAAAAAAATTAATGGAACTACTTTTTAATGAAGGAAGAAGTCAGTTATTTACTAAGTTTGGCATCACAGGCTTTGTCAGCGGTAAGTGTGAGGTAGTTTGTGAATTACGATTGGTAGATCATGAGAATAACGCAAGTACAGTCAATTTCCATATGGACGAGTTAGTGGATCTATCTCAATTTAATCAAAATAAGATCCAATCGGCTTCTTTTTCGATTTACATGACAGGTGCTGCCACACTCCATTTATTCCATGCTAAATTAATGGGTTCATATAAAAATAATACGATAGACAATAGTCACTTTAAGAAACAAAAGAAAGAAATTAAGGACTTTCGGGTTGGTTTTATTGCAGACGAATTTACGACAAGATGTTTTGATTATGAGTTTCAACTTGTTAAAATTACGCCTGAGAATTGGTTGACTGAATTTAAAAAGCATCGAATTGATTTATTCTTTTGTGAGTCTGCGTGGCTTGGAAACGATGGAGCTTGGAAGGATAAAATCGGTACGAAAAGTCACAGAAATCATACGAAACTATTAAAACTAGTTTATTGGTGTAAAGAACACAATATCCCGACTGTTTTTTGGAATAAAGAAGATCCATTTCATTACCAAGCCTTTATTGATACAGCTAAGCACTTTGATTATGTATGCACGACTGATTTTGAATCAGTTCAGAACTATGTAGATGAAGGCTGTGAAAATGTTTATTGTTTACCTTTTGCTGCTCAACCGAAAATTCACAATCCAATTGAATATATTCCACGTAAAGAGAAAGTAGTTTTTGCTGGAGCTTATTATGGTAAAAAGTTTCCTGAGCGTACGAGTGCGATGGAGAAGCTAGTCAATTCTTCGAAGGAATACGGACTGGATATATATGACCGAAACTATCATAATCCAACTAGTCCTAATCAATTTTCAGATGAGTATAAACCATTTATTGTTGGAAACTTAAAACAAAATGAAATCGATCTTGCGTATAAAGGATATAAAGTAGCGTTAAATGTTAATAGTATTACGAAATCTCCGACAATGTTTGCCCGGAGAGTATTTGAGTTGTTAGCAAGTAATACTCCGATAATTAGTTCCCATTCAGAGGGGATTCATCGAATGTTTGGAGACATTGTAACGGCTACAGATGATGAAAAACTAATGAAGCAACGACTTTCAAATTATTATGCTGATGAGACCTTCTATAAGAAAAATCGTTTACTCGCATTGCGAAAAGTATTAGAAGAACACACTTATACGAATCGAGTGGAAGATTTATTCAACATGATTAATCTGCCATACGAGAAATATGAAGAGACTGCTACTTTAGTAGGGATCGTTCGAAGTAAAGCTGACTATGAAAAGTTAATCGCAATTTACAATAGACAAGGAATCAAACAAAAAAAGCTAGTGATCTTACTCGATTTGTTTGATGGCTATTTAGACATTTTTAATCAAAACAATCATGGGGAAGTAAAAACCTACCTAATTGATTACTGCCATCATTATTTTAGCTTGAATGATCTCGTTGATTCGAATTATATTGCTCCAATTAATCTAGATCATTATTATGGAGAGAATTATTTAAGAGATTTGATGTTAGCTACTAAGTATACGAATGATACGATTATTGCTAAAGGCAATGGAAATAGCTATAACTACGTAAATGATTGCCATATTGACGAAGCATTGATTTGTATAAAGGCGACTAGATTTCTTCATCCAAATGAATTTATAAAGCTTTTAGATCATAAATCATCAATTGGCCATTTCTCAAAAGCTGGCGTTCAATTTTTTGAAATTGATGAGTTTAATTTTTATCGAGATGCCTATGAACAAGCCATTAGCCGAGACAAAATCGAGAGTATTTTAGTATAAGGAGCTGTTTTTATGAAACTGGCGATTATAGGGCATGATTTAAAATTTATAAACGAAGCGATTAAGAGGTTTGAAGCTAGAAGTGACATTGAAATAAAAATTGATTTATGGGAAGGCCATACAATTCATCAAGTTGGCAAAAGCTTAGAAATCGTTAATTGGGCGGATGTTCTTTTTTGCGAATGGGGACTTGGAAATGTGATTTGGTATCAAGAGCATAAAAAAGATCATCAAATATTAATTGTAAGAATGCATCGTTTTGAAATGAATACTCCTTTTCCAGAACGATTTGATTTTACGAAGATTGATAAGGTTATCGCAATCTCTTCCTATATATATGAGGAATTTAATCGTGTTGCAAAGATTCCTAGAGAAAAGATGATAGTCATTCAAAATGGTGTTGATGTAGATCGATTCCATTTGCCTAAGCAGTATGATGCAGATTTTCGAATTGGATTACTTGGTTATGTACCGAAGTTAAAACGATTAGATCGAGCGCTTGAGATATTTGAAAAGTTGTATGAAAAAGACAGCAGATATACTCTTTCGATAAAAGGAAAGCATCCGAAAGAGTTTCCGTGGGTTTGGAATAATCAACAAGAGCAGGATTATTATACAAGTTTATTTAAAAAAATTGAGAAATCCCACTATCGTAATCAAGTTCAGTTTGAAGAGTGGGGAGATTCAGCTGAATGGCTCGAGTCGATTGGTTATGTCTTATCAGTTAGCGATTATGAAAGTTTTCACTTAGCACCTGTTGAAGGGATGGCTTCTTGCGCAGTGCCAATTGTTTTAAATCGTGAAGGAGCTCGAACGATATTCCCTGATGAGTATATTTTCGAATCACTCGATCAAGCAGCGCAGTACATTGCGGATAGTAGAAAAGGATCCAGGAAAGAACTAGTTGAATTTGTGAAGGAAAATTACTGTATGGAAAAAATGTGTTCAGAGATTTTGAGTCTAATTGATGGGTTACAAGTAAAATTAGTTCATTAATTATTTCGGAGAGCGCAGTGAATTCTTGAGTAGAAGGAACTGTGCTTTTTTCTTCTATTATTATTTACATCGAGTATGAATGATTTTAAATGTGGGAAACTAAGTGTATAGAATCGAATCATTACTAGTTAAAGAACTTATTAGGGATTAAGACAATTAATTTTTACAATTAGTCACGTAAATAGAGGAATAGACAGTATTCTTCATGGTAAAAAATGTCTTTATTTGCTTAGTTACGTTACAATAGATAGATACATATTTCAATAAGCCGATTTGTTTTGAAAGGGGAAAGAATTTTGACTGTTAAAGTAATGACAATTTTTGGAACGAGACCAGAAGCGATTAAGATGGCGCCACTAGTGCTTGAGCTAGCTAAACATCCTGATCAAATAGAATCAATTGTGACGGTTACAGCTCAGCATCGTCAAATGTTGGATCAAGTTCTCGAAATTTTTGAAATCACGCCTGATTATGATTTAAATATAATGAAGGATCGCCAAACTTTAATCGATGTAACAACAAGAGGTTTGGAAGGTTTAAATAAGATTATGCAAGAAGTAAAGCCGGACATTGTATTAGTTCATGGTGATACGACAACTACTTTTATTGCTAGTCTTGCAGCTTTTTATAATCAAATTGCAATTGGTCATGTTGAAGCTGGTTTACGTACTTGGGACAAGTATTCACCATACCCAGAAGAAATGAACCGTCAATTAACTGGTGTTATGACGGATTTACATTTTTCTCCTACGACAAAATCAGCACAAAATTTATTAGCTGAAAATAAAAAGGAAGAAACAATATTTATTACTGGTAATACTGCGATCGATGCACTTAAAACAACAGTAAAAGAAGAGTATGCTCATCCTGTTCTTGACCAGATTGGTAATGACAGATTAGTCTTAATGACTGCACATCGTCGTGAAAATTTAGGGGAACCAATGAGAAATATGTTTAAAGCGATTAAGCGCTTAGTCGAAAAACATAGCGATATTCAAGTTGTGTATCCTGTACACATGAATCCTGTTGTTCGCGAAATTGCAAATGAAGTATTAGGTAATGACAATCGAATTCATTTAATTGAACCACTGGATGTCATTGATTTCCATAACTTTGCTGCAAGATCACATTTAATCCTAACTGATTCTGGTGGTGTACAAGAAGAGGCACCTTCATTAGGCGTACCAGTACTTGTTTTACGTGATACGACGGAACGCCCTGAAGGAATTGACGCTGGTACTTTAAAGCTTGCTGGAACTGACGAAGAAGTTATTTTCTCGTTAGCCGATGAACTGTTGTCGGATGAAGAGGCACATGCAAAAATGTCTAAAGCATCTAATCCATATGGAGACGGTGAAGCTTCAAGAAGAATTGTTGAAGTGATTATTCAGCATTTTAAAAATAAGATTTAACGATGAAAGACTATTTTTGCAAATTTTGTAAAGATAGTCTTTTTTGAGCTTTCATTTTTATCAAAATAAAAAGCTGATTTTGAAATGAATCAAAAATCAGCTTTCTTTATTTAGCGTGTTTTGTAATATTGAATTGTTTTATCTAAACCTTCTTTAAGTGTATTACTTGGTTTCCAGTTTAATAATTGAATTGTTTTTTCGTTGTTTAAATAACTGTGTTTAATATCTCCAGATCTTTCTTCTGCAAATACCATTTCAATTTTAGTATTAATAACTTCCTCTGAAATTTTTAATAAATCAATTAAGGATGTTTGTGTATTTGTCGATACGTTACAAATCGTATTGACTGGATTTTTACTTGCAAGAAGATTAGCCGCAACAATATCATCTACAAATATAAAGTCACGAGTTTGCTCACCATCTCCAAAAATAGTAAATAATGAATTAGATGTTATGCAATCCACTAAAATACTAACAACTCCGCCTTCACCTTTCGGATCTTGACCAATGCCATATACATTTGCATAGCGGAATACAGTATATTGAATGTTGTGTAGTTTATGATACATATCAAAATAAAATTCAGGAGAAAACTTAGAAGCACCATAAGGTGACAGTGGTTGAATTGGATGCTTTTCATCTACACCAAGATAGTGAGGTTCTCCGTATACAGCTGCAGATGAAGCGTACACAAGCGTTACATCCTTTACTTGTTTTAATAGACGAGCTGATTCAAGTACATTGATTGTTCCTAAAATATTGATGCTAGCATCTTCCATTGGATTTTTAACAGAGAATTGTACATCAATTTGTGCAGCATGATGATTAATAATATCTGGTTGCTCTTTTAGAACGATTTCAGAAAAGTTATTACTTCTAATATCCTCTTCATAAAAAGTTACATCTGATGGAATATTATCTATAGAACCTGTAGATAAGTTATCAACGACAACTACTTTATAACCTTCATTTATATATGCTTTTACTAAATTAGAACCAATGAAACCGGCCCCACCAGTAACTAATACCTTTTTCATACTTATTTCTCCTTTTGATTTCTAGTTTATCAATATATGTAAATTAACTTAGGAAAACAATGGTAGTAGATTGTAAACATAATTAATCATTTTTAGTCTATCAAAAATAAATAAAAATATCCATATTCATCTATTGAGATAGGGCATATAGAGTAGTGGTTAGACAAAAAAACTACACCATCAAAAGGTTAAAATGTTATTTATTGTTTCCTACTTTTACAGAAATATTTGTGACAAGAAAACAAAAATGGTTATTAATTTAATGTTCATTTTAAAAATGGTATGATAAACTAGATTTTTTGAAAAAATAATAATATTACAATTCGCTCTTTTAATGAAAGCCTTATACTGGCAAAACAAAACAATCATTAGAATAATGAATCGTTCTTTTATACAGTATGATATAATAATTTGGCAATTGATGAGTAAAACAGAATATGAAAATCATATTGCGAATTAAATTTAAACAAATATAGGAGTGCAGTACTAAATGAATTCTATTGATAAAAGTCATGATTATCTATTTTCAATCATTATGCCAATTTATAATGTTGAAAAATTTCTTGTAGAGGCTATTGATAGTGTAATAAACCAAACAATAGGTTTTGAAGAAAATATACAACTTATTTTAGTTAACGATGAAAGTCCAGATGATAGCGAAAAAATTTGTATAGATTATCAAAATAGATATCCTAAAAATATTCAATATTTAAAGAAGCCAAACGGCGGAGTAAGTAGCGCTAGAAATTATGGAATTGATTATATAAAAGGAAAATATGTTCAGTTTCTTGATCCAGACGATACGATTTCAATTGATACATTGTTAAATGTGTATACATTCTTTGAAGAGCACGAAGAAGAGATTGATCTTGTTGCGATTCCAATTAAATTCTTTGAGGCTAGAACGGGTAATCACACATTAAACAATAAATTTGGTAGAACTCGAGTGATTGATATCATTGAACAACCAAATCTATTATTAACTCACGCAGCTTCAGCTTTTATTAAAAGTGATTTAATGAAGAAATATCAATTTGATCGTAATTGTAGAATTGGTGAGGATTGTAAGTTAGTAAGCCATGTTATTTTAGAGAAAAATAAATATGGTGTTTTAAAAAATGCTAGTTACAACTACCGTTTAAGAAATGACGGCACTTCGGCAATGCAAAATGCTATGAAAAATGACTGGTTTATCCATTCATTAGATACGTTTAGTTTAGATCTTATTCATAAAAGTATTGAACAAGTAGGTGAATTACCTGAGTATATTCAATACATCATCATGCATGATTTAAAATGGAAGTTTTCTATTAAAAGCCAAGCAGATTCTCCATTAAGTGATGAAGATTATATTAAATTTAAAAATAAGATAAAAGAAATTTTAACTTATATCGACGACGAAGTAATTTTAAAAACGAAAAAAATTAGTCAGTTCTATTTACATTTTGCACTAAGTCTTAAACACAATACACCTTTAAAAGAAGTTTTTACAAAAACGATCGAAGAACTAGAGCAAGGTCAAGATATAGGATTATATCGTGACGAGTACTTAGTTACTAAGCTATCTAAAAACAAAGTTACAATCGAATTTATTGAAGAAAAGAATTCAAACCTTATGATTGAAGGCTTCTTTGGATCGTTATTTGATCGTGAAGAATGTAAAATTATCGCTAAGGTCAATGGTGTTGATTATGTAGGCGAAGATGTAGATCGTACGGTTAATCAATATAAAAGTTTAGATGAAATTATTAAAAAATATAAGGGATTCAAAATTTCAATTCCTTTCTCTAAACTTCCAGATGATTTTAAAATCGAATTTTTTGTAGAAGTTGATGGAGTACAAGTTCAAGTAAATTATAATGTGAATAAATTTACAGGTCTTTCAAAAAGAATTAGAGGTTCTTATTCAGCAAAAGAAAAATATATCTACTCTTGCAGAACGCATCATATAAAGGTAACGAAAAAAAGTGGTGCCAAAAAGCTTATAAACGAACTTAAGTTTATGCGTGGTTTATGGAAACTTGGTTCAGTTCATGCGAAAAAGGCAATCATTACGCGACTTGTCGCAAAGACATTGAGAAAGCTAGAGTCAAAACCTGTCTGGTTATTTATGGATCGACAAGATAAAGCAGATGATAATGCAGAACGATTATTTAAATTTGCTAATTCTCAGCAAAAATCAATTAAAAATTATTATGTCATCAAAAAAGACGCACCTGATTTTGAAAGAATTTCAAAAGTAGGAAATGTTGTTCCTTATGGTTCATATAAGCATAAATTCTTGATGTTAAGAGCGTCAAAAGTTATTTCGTCCCATGCAGACCAATGGGTAACGAATCCTTTCTTTAAAGCGGAGATTTATTATCGAGATTTGATGACGTTTGATTATATTTTCTTACAACATGGTATTACTATGGCCAACTTAACACATTGGTTAAATAGATTTAATAAAAACATTCGTAAAATGTTTACTTCCGCTCACCTGGAAGCTCAATCTTTAATTGAAGGTGACTATAGCTATACAAGTGAAAATATAAGATTAACTGGTTTTCCAAGATATGATGGTCTAGTTAATAATGACCAAAAACAAATTTTAATCATGCCTACTTGGAGACAGAATCTAGTTCTAAGAAAAAACCAGGCTTTAGGGGTTAGACCTTATAACGAAGCATTCAAAAAATCTGAGTATTTTAAGCGTTACAATGATTTAATTAATGATCCGAAGTTAATCGATTTTGCGAAAAAGAATAATTACAAAATTATCTTTTTCCCACATCCAGAAATTCAAATTCAAAACAGAGATTTTGATAAAAACGATTATGTTCAATTTGCTGACTATAACACAAGCTATCAAAAACTATTCAATGAATCGAGTATCTTACTGACAGATTATTCTTCTGTTGCTTTTGATTTTGCATATCAGAAAAAACCAGTAATCTACTATCAATATGATTACTATCATTTTGAAAAAGGTTATTTTAACTTTGAGACGATGGGCTTTGGGGATATTATCGACAATCACGATGTGTTAGTGGATAAATTTATTTCATATATGGCTAATCAATGTGAAATGGAAGACAAATACAAAGAACGTGTTGATTCTTTCTATGCTTATACAGATCGAAATAATTCTCAAAGGGTTTTTGATGAAATAATGGAAATCGAGGATGGTTTAAAGTAATCAATGTGGTCAAGGAGGGACTGTTCAAATTGGACAGTCTCTCTTTTATCGACAGAGTTTGTCAAACTGTAACATGAATACTATGGGCATTTAATGGAATTATAGGTCTAATTATGTTACAATACCTCTTGTTTTGTAGTTTCCGAGTGTAATATTACTGTTTAGGAGGTGTATTAATATTACAGCTAACAAAAAGAAAATTTTATTAATTACTCAACACTTCTATCCTGAAATTGGGAGTGCTGCAAATCGATTAAAAAATATTTATCTAGAATTAAAAGAAAAAAATTACGATGTGAAGGTACTTACTTTACACCCTAGATATCCAAGCCGCGAGCTTTATGAAAATAAGCGATTCTGGAATGAAAAACTAATCGATGAAGATGATATTGTTCGAGTTGATACATCAATTAAAACTCATTCTACAAGTATCATTAAGAGACTTTATTTATACTTAGAAGTTATGTTCCGTTTTATAGGAGCTATTTTTAAATATAAAAAGGAATTCGATTATATTTTTGTAACGTCACCACCAATTTTCGTTGGTATTGCTGGATTAATAGCAAAATGGAGATTAAAAGCACCTTTAATATTAGATATTAGGGATTTATGGCCAGAATCCTTAGTAGGTGTTAAAGTGTTCTCCAATAAATTAATCCTATCTACGGCATATAAAGTAGAAAAACTATTATATAAAAAAGCAACAAGAATCATTGTTAATAGTCGTAGCTTTATAAACTATATGACAAATAAAAATGTTCCTGCTGACAAAATCAAGTTCGTTCCAAACTCACTTTCAGAAGAAGAACTATCAATTGAAGTTCCGAGTAATGACGATAGCCAAAAAATTGAAGTGACGTATACAGGTAACTTAGGATTTGCTCAAGATTTGAACAAACTGTTAAGTGTTGCTGAAATGTTCAAGGAAAATCCAAATATATTTTTTACGATTGTAGGGTACGGTAAAAATACAAATGAAGTAAAAAAATATATTGAAGATAAACAGTTAGAAAACGTAACATTACACACTGCTAAGTCTCGTAATGATACACTTAAAATCGTATCAGAATCTGATATTGCGTATGTCAGTCTAGTTGAACAGGAAGTTTTTAAAACGGTATTACCTGGAAAAATCATCGATTATATGAGCGTAAAGAAACCTATTATTGCAAATGTATCAGGTTATGCAGGTGAAATTATTGAAAGTGCAAATTGTGGTATTGTTCTCAAAGAGGGATCAGTACAGGAATTGTATGAAAAAATAATTGAATTAGCTAATAATCCAGCATCGAGAAAAACGCTTGGTGAGAATGGATACAATTATGCTTATAAAAATTTAAGATGGAAAACGAATATTAATGTGTTAATTCAAGTGATGGAGGAAATCCATGAATAAGAAAGTTTGTGCATTTGTGTTTAACCACTTTACAAATGATGCGCGTGTATTACGTGAGTGTTCAGCATTAGCTGAAGTAGGTTATGATGTAGATTTAATTGCATTGCATGATGATTCGGATACATTACCGAAGAGAGAAAGATATGAAGAAGGTTTTAATGTCATTCGTGTAAATAATCGTTTACCATTTGGAATCTATCATTTAATCAACTTTTGTGCAAAGCTCAACATTTTCTTTAAATCAAATATAATGACAAAATTACTTGCAGCAATCTTATTAGTTGCTGGGTTATTTGTTAACATTATTGCAACGATTATTATTGCAGCCGTTATTATATTATTTGGGAATCGTTATGTAAGAGTGATTTTAACGAGGGGTTATAATATTCTTCAAATGATTTACCATGGGAGTAAAAAGAAATATGATATATACCATGCAAATGATTTAAATACATTACCACAAGGTATTTTGTGTGCTAAAGTGTTCCATCGTAGTAAATTAGTGTATGATTCACATGAAGTACAATCTAGTCGATCTGGCTATGAAAATCCAATCTTTGGTAAGATTGAAAAGTTTTTAATACGTTACATCGATATTATGATTCATGAAAATTATACTCGTGCGAAATACACTCAAGATTTATATCATATTGATTTACCTGAAGTGATCCATAACTATCCGTTCGTATCAAAGCCTGAAGAAAAAAAAGCAATCAATTTACATGAAGTACTTGGATTAGATCCAAATGAACCTATTTTGTTGTATCAAGGTGGGATTCAAAAGGGTCGTGGCTTAGAGCTAATCGTTAAGGCTACTCCTCAGTTTAAACGTGGGACAGTTGTATTTATCGGAGACGGTAAAATTAAGCCTGTGCTTTTAGATTTAGTAGATAAAATGAATTTAGAAAATCGAGTGAAATTTATCGATAAAGTACCAGTAGACGAGCTTTTAAATTATACTCGAAACGCTTATCTTGGTTTTCAAGTTTTAAATAATATTAATTTCAATCATTACTCTGCATCATCAAATAAGTTGTTTGAATATATGATGAGCGGTGTTCCAGTTGTAGCATGTAGCTTCCCTGAGATCCAAAAGGTTGTAGAAAAAGAATATGTCGGTGTATGCGTTGATTCACATGAAGTCGATTCAATTGCTGAAGGTGTAAACTATCTTTTAGATCACCCAGAAAAAAGAGATAAAATGAGTGTTAATTGTTTAGAAGCACGTCACCATTACAATTGGAATAATGAGAAAAAGATTTTTATCGATATATATGACAAAGTATTAAATGGTCAAAAGCTAGCGACTAATGTAGGATAAAAACTATTTACTTCCTAATACGGGGTGTAATTTAATGACAGTTTACAGTCTAAGCGTAATCTTAATTAATTTTAATAACGAAATGTTTATTAAAGATACAATTGAATCAGTAATAAATCAACGAATGAATAATTTAGAGTTGATTATAGTAGATGATGGTTCGACAGATGGTAGTTTAGAAATAAGTAGAAACTTTACTGAAAGACACTCTAATGTCAAACTCATTTCTCAAAAAAATAGCGGACCTAGTGCTGCTAGAAATACGGGAATCCAAGAAGCAACTGGAAAGTACATTACTTTTCTAGATAGTGATGACCTGGCAATTAAAGGTGCTTATGAAAAATTACTGGCAATAGCAAATGAAAATGATGCTGATACAGCAATCGGAAATTTTATTTGCTTTAATGATTTGAAAAAGTGGCGCCTAGCATATATGGGGAAGGTATTTAAGAAGAATCTACCTTCCATTAGACATGTAAGAAAAAATAGCGAACTACATTTTACACCTGCTGTTTGGAATAAACTTTATAAAAGAGAGTTTATTTTACAAAAAAATATTCAATTTGATGAATCATTAAGAATAGGCGAAGATTTACTCTTTACAGAGAAAAGCTTATTGCTTTCGAATAAAACAGTTGTGAAGGATATTGACATGATTCAATATCGGGTAAATGATTTAGATAGTAGTTTAGTAAAAAAAGTAAGTCTTAGCTTTTTCGAACAATTATTAAAAACCCAAAAAGAACTAACTAATCTTTATAATGAATTAGAGTTAATGCAAGAAATAAAAACAATAGAAAATAGACAATTTAGATTCTTTTTTGATTCAATTTATATGAAGGCTTCTAAATTAAGTAAAGAAGAACAATTTTCTTTATATAATATTTGTGTTGATTTTATTAACACAATTAACAATAAAGAGTTTTTTACAAATTTAAAAAATCGGGATTTGTTATTACTTCAATTAATATTAGATGAAAACAAAGATGGCTTTTTGAAGTTTTTAAATGTATTAACAAATAGTGAAGTCCCAAAAGACCAAATAAGAATGAATAGTGAGTATCATAAATACTTGTTAGAGCATTTTCCAGATTATGCTGTTGATTCATCGAAAAATACTTTTCTTATTGGTCAAACTATCAAAAATATTAGTTTAGAAAAAGGAATCTTTACAATTGGTGGTTCCATTTATTATGCGAATAGCCCATCAGCGATTAAAAGTATGGAAATGGTTTTTACCAATAACAAAAGTAGAGAAATAATCAACGTTAAATTAGTAGATCATGCAACGAATGAACGGAAAGAAACGCATTCCAAACAATACAAATACGTTGATTTTAATACAGTAGCGATTCCGATTCTATCGTATTTGTCATCAGGTGATTGGAAAGTCTCATTTAAGACGCAAGTCGAAGGTTTATTCTATCAGACTGATCTTCAAATTTTTAAAAGCGATAGGGGACACTTAAAGTCGTCAATTATAGGAAAACAACAAATTACACCTGTTTATGTAAATCATGAGTTAACTTTATCTATTAAAGAAGTAAGTACGAGAGGTAGAATTAAATTTTTAGGTAATAAGCTTAAAAATTTTACGAAAAGATTTGTATAAAGATATAAAATCTATTTAAATGATAGGGACCAAATAATTTGTATTAAAGATTTTATAAAAGTTTTATTAAGTGGATATAAAATTGTAAAATTTATATTATATTTCGTATTTGGGTAATACTGAAAATATTAATTTATTGTATTATTATTGTTACGGTGTATATCTATTTTAGAAAAAAATTATAAAATAGCATTAATGTAATTAATACAAATTAAGTGATTTTATTGAAAGAGGTAATCTAAATGAAAATTTGTACAATTGGTCTAGGATATATTGGTTTACCAACATCAGCAATGTTCGCGAAACATGGGGTAGAAGTAGTTGGTGTAGATATACATCAAAGTGTTGTTGATAAGCTTAATGCAGGGGAAATTCATATTGAAGAACCAGGATTAGCAGATGTAGTGAAAGATGTAGTGTCTAAAGGTTTATTTAAAGCTTCTTTAACACCTGAAGCTGCTGATGCGTTTATTATCGCAGTACCAACACCAAATAATGATGATGAGCATAAATCTTGTGATTTAACTTACGTATTAAGTGCAGTTAAATCGACGATTCCTTATTTACAAAAAGGAAATGTATTAATTGTAGAATCAACAATTGCTCCACGTAGTATGGATGACTTTGTAAAACCATTAGTAGAAGCATCAGGTTTTACAGTTGGAGAAGATTTATTTTTAGTACATTGTCCAGAACGAGTATTACCTGGTCAAATTATGCACGAATTAATATATAATAATCGTATTGTTGGTGGAATTACACCTCAATGTTCTGAAGCAGGAGCAAAAGTATATAGTACTTTCGTACAAGGTGAAATTATTCGTACTGATGCAAAAACTGCGGAAATGTCTAAGTTAATGGAAAACACATTCCGTGATGTTAATATCGCACTAGCAAATGAACTGACAAAAGTATGTAATACGCTTGATATCAATGTACTAGATGTAATTGAAATGGCAAATAAACACCCACGAGTTAATATACATTCACCTGGTCCAGGGGTTGGAGGGCATTGTTTAGCAGTAGACCCTTACTTTATTGTGGCAAAAGCACCTGATCTTGCTAAAATAATCAATCTTTCTCGTGAAACAAATTCATCTATGCCTAGCTATGTTGTTGAGAATGTTAAGAAAATTATTGGAAATGTTGACCATCCGAAAGTTGCTGCTTTCGGTGTAACGTATAAAGGTAATGTTGATGATATGCGCGAAAGTCCAGCAATGGATATCATTGAACTATTAAAAAATGAAGGCATTACTGTAGCAGCTCATGATCCACACGTTGCTAGTACAGAAACATTTACACTTCTATCTGCAGAAGATGCAGTAAAAGATGCTCATTTAATTTTAGTACTAACTGATCATAATGAATTCAAAAACATGAATTATGATGAATTAGCACCTTTAATGAAAAACCCAATCGTTTTTGATACTAAAAACTGTGTTAATTCTTCAAATAGTTCAAAAATGAATTTTGTAAACTATGGTAATATAAATAAAGTAATTAAAGAGAATGTGGTAAATCTATGAATAGTATAAAAACAGTTTTGCAAGAACAGATTAATAATCTATCACTCATATTCCGATTATCGTCATATGAGACGCGTAAAGAGTATGCTGATAGCCAACTTGGCGTTATCTGGGTTTTCTTAAACCCACTATTTCAAATTGCAGTATATTGGATAACTTTCGGTACAGGTATACGAGGCGGAGCTCCAGTTAATGGTATTCCATTTCTAATTTGGATGCTTTGTGGACTTATTCCTTGGTTCTTTATTAGTAACTCAATCATGCAGGGATCAAGTTCTATTTTCAATCGTATTGGGACCGTTTCAAAAATGAATTTCCCATTAAGTATCATTCCTACTTATGTGGTACTTTCAAGATTTAATACCCATGTATTTATGATGGGAGTACTATTTATTGGGGTTGTTATCAGTCAAGGTTTTGATCAAATGAATATTATTGCTCTGATTTATTTTATGATTGCAGGCTTAATATTTAATATTGTATTAGGGCTATTTACTTCTACACTTTCAACAATGATTAGGGATATTCATCTTTTTATTCAGTCCTTTACTAGAATGCTCTTGTATTTAACTCCTATTCTGTGGGAGCCATCTAGAGGTTCTGGTGCATCAAAAATTTTATTTTTTATAATGAAATTAAATCCTTTTTATTATATTGTAGAAGGTTATCGTGGAGCTCTTTTATATGGTCATTCTGATATTATCTTCTCAAAATATACAGTTTATTTTTGGGCAGTGTTAATAATCATCTTTACAATTGGCTCTATTTTCCATATCAAGTTCAGAAAGCAATTTGTTGATTTCCTATAGAAGGTGAACACAATGACAAAAAAAGTTATTTTTAAAAATGTTACAAAAAAGTTTAAAATGTATAGTAAGCCGACCGACAAGCTAAAGGATTTATTCTTTGGCGGTAAAGGTGGCGAATTCTTTCATGCCCTTAAAGATGTATCCTTCGAGGTTGAACAAGGTGAAATCGTAGGGATCATTGGATTAAATGGATCTGGTAAAAGTACCATGTCAAACTTAATTGCGGGTGTGACAATGCCAAATGAAGGTGAAGTAGAAGTAAATGGTGTTGCTTCACTAATTGCCATTCAAGCTGGTTTAGATAATCGACTAACTGGTTTAGAAAATATTAGACTTAAAGGTTTAATGATGGGTCTTACGGTAAAACAAATTGAAAAAATTACGCCTGATATTATTGAGTTTGCTGAAATTGGTAAGTTTATTAACCAACCAGTTAAATCCTATTCAAGCGGTATGAGATCAAGATTAGGATTCGCAATTTCCGTTAATATTGATCCAGACATTATGGTAATTGACGAAGCATTATCTGTTGGTGACCCAACATTTACAAAACGTTGCTTAGATAAAATGAATGATTTTAAAGAACAAGGAAAAACAATATTCTTTATTAGTCACTCATTAGGTCAAGTAAGGGATTTTTGTACAAAAGGATTATGGATTCATTACGGAAAAGTGGTAGAGTATGGAGACATTAGTCCTGTATGCGATAACTATCAAAAGTTCCTTACTGAGTACAATAAATTATCTACTGAAGAACGTACAAAAGATCGTGAAAAAAATATGCATTATAATTAATTAAATAGTTTATGGGACACCTAAGTTTGAAAAAGCTTAGGTTTCCTTGCATTATATATGTGAAATACTTTATTATTCAGTTGAGTGATGATTAAAAGCTTAATCTTTATTAATATAGACTATAAAAAATATTAGGTGATTATTGTGGAAAATAATAACAAAGTAAAAAAAGTACGTAAAGCCATTATCCCAGCAGCGGGATTAGGTACTCGTTTCTTACCGGCTACAAAAGCAATGCCAAAAGAAATGTTACCAATCGTAGACAAACCGACAATTCAATATATTATTGAAGAAGCAATTGAAGCAGGAATTGAAGACATTATTATCGTAACTGGTAAAGGTAAACGTGCAATCGAGGACCATTTTGATATTTCATTCGAATTAGAACAAAATCTATTAGAAAAAAAGAAATATGACATACTTGAAAGAGTACAAGAGTCTTCAAAAGTAGAGATTCATTATATTAGACAAAAAGAGCCAAGAGGATTAGGACATGCTGTATGGTGCGCTCGTAAATTTATTGGAGATGAGCCATTTGCTGTACTACTTGGTGATGATATTATTCAAGCAGAAGTACCAGGTGTTGAACAATTAATTCAGCAGTACGAGTTAACTCATTCATCAGTGATCGGTGTGCAAGAAGTTCCTGAAGATGAAGCGTATCGTTATGGTATTGTTGACCCAGTTGAAAAAGATGGACGACGTTACCAAGTACGCAATTTTGTTGAAAAACCAGCAAAAGGAACTCAACCATCAAACTTAGCAATTATGGGACGTTATTTATTAACTCCTGAAATTTTTGAATTCCTAGAAGAGCAAGAAGTTGGAGCTGGTGGTGAAATCCAATTAACAGACGCAATTCAAAAGCTGAATAAAATTCAACGAGTATTTGCATACGACTTTGAAGGTAAGCGCTACGATGTTGGTGAAAAATTAGGATTTATTACAACATCGATCGATTTTGCACTTCAACGTGAGGATTTAAGAGATGACTTATTAGACTTTTTAAAGCAAAAAGTTAATGAATTAGGCTAATAGATCAATTAGAATGAAAAAATCTATTTCTTTTAAAACATTTATTAAATACTGGATACCTGTGATCCTTATAGCCGGCATTATCTTTTATTCATCAGCAACACCGTATGAAAAACAAGATATAAGACCAGAAATAAGCCACATTACATTTTTATATGATTTAATGAAGCATTTTACCTTTGTCCACTTTAACTACGCTGGACATGAAGTAAGTATAAAAGAGCTTGGAGTGGCAGGATTTACAGAGTTCTTTATTCGTAAACTATCCCATTTTTCAATCTATCTTTTACTTGCCTTTTTTGCTACAAGATTAGCAAAGCTTTATGTGAACAGAGCCTTTTTAGTAGGCATATTTTTTTCAATCCTTTATGCAGCTTCTGATGAATTTCACCAATCCTTCACTGCAAACCGAACTCCGTTAGTTCAAGACGTAGTAATCGATTCAATCGGAGCACTAATAGGAGCATCTATATTTTTATTAATAAGTAAGAAGCTTAAAGCAAAAGTTCAAAAATCCATTCGAGTTTAATCGAATGGATTTTTTTTGTATGAGATAATAACGATAGAAAGAAGTTATAAAGACGAACCATTTCCAAAGTGTGAAATATTAACGTCAATAGACAAGACGTAAGTTAAGTGAACATTATTGATGATTAAAAAATGATTTTAAATATTTGTATGTTTAAGAAATTTTATTATAAACAATCTCTAGTAATTGTTTATAGTTTCGGAATTTAAAATATTAAGGTCTAATTTTTAGAAGAAAATTTCAAATGATTAGTTTATAAGTTATTGTTAGACTTACTTGAAATAAAAGCTAGTCAATGATCTATTATTACTCTAAGTAAAGGATATTAAAGTAGTTTTTTTATGCAGACTTATTTTGATGAATAAGTTGATTGGAACTAAAGGGATGCTCGACTCCTATGGGATAAGCGGGAAGGCTGAGAGCGCAGGCTTGCCGAGGAGGCTAAAGAATCCCGCCCCATGGAAAGCGAGCATACCGTAGTGGAAATCAACATCACTATACTCCTTTTACGAAAATTTGAGTTCTTTATTCACCAAAAAAATCTTACCTAAATTCAATTAGATAAGATTTCATTTTTCAAAGCTTTATAAAAGTAGGCTCTGTACCTGCTTTCTCTACATAACCGATCTTAACCGGATTCATTTGAATCAATACATAATTAGGATCCTCGGGACCTTCAAGCCATCTAGACAATTCCTCAGTCCATACTTTCTCCTCAGGACCTGCATTTTCAATTACTTCAGCTCTTGCAAACATCTCTACAAAGTTATCATCTAATCGGTCACCATCATGACCAAGTAGTATATGTACGTTTGGATTATTTTTTATATCTTCTACTTTTTGTGAATTCTTATTTGTAGCGATATAAGGTGTTAGGCCTTTAAAGAAAAATACCATATAACAACTATGCGGAAAGTCTTCACGAATGGTCGTAAATAGACCTAATTGTTTCGCCTTAAGCGCATTCATAATATTTTCTTGAATCATTTTTATTAACTCCCTCCTAGTTCAGAAGAAGGGAAGGTAGAAATCTATTCTACCAACCGAATCTCCAACATAAGTAATTCTAGTTCTCGAGGTCATAATCCTTTGAGCAATATAGGTATAATCGAAACTCTTATCCAAGTGATTGATGAACTTTGCCATCAACACTTTAAGTGTTTGTTAATTGTTTTACATTTAAACCTATTTTTTTAAGTCTTTTGCATATGATATTTATAAGGAATTTTATTTAGGAGGTAATTATGGCTCATCGTTTATTTTTTATTGTTACATTTATCGGTGTACCATTATCGGTAATTGGGGGCTTAATGCATTGGAGCGAGATTTTATTATTTATCATTTACTGTTTAACGATTATTGCATTAGCTGGCATTATGGGAAGAGCTACTGAAAGTTTAGCGATTGCAGCTGGCCCGAGAATTGGGGGACTTTTAAATGCAACATTCGGGAATGCGGTAGAGTTAATTATCGCGATTTTTGCATTGCAAAATGGTTTATCGGAAGTAGTATTAGCATCATTAACAGGTTCTGTAATAGGAAATTTACTTCTTGTAGGTGGACTATCCTTTTTTATTGGTGGATTAAAATATAAACGTCAAAGCTTTAATGTTTACGATGCAAGACATAATTCAGGCTTGTTGATTTTTGCAGTGGTACTAGCCTTTGTCATTCCTGAGATTTTTTCAGTTAAAATGACTGCAAATGATAAAATGACACTTAGTGTAGGCGTTTCGATTGTTTTAATGGTTTTATACTTAGCTGCACTTTACTTCAAATTAGTTACACATCGTGGGGTGTACGTAGCTAAAAATCAAGAGATCGTAGAAGAGCATGAAGAGGCTGAGTGGAAAACAGGGAAAGCCATGATTATTTTAGCGTTAGCTACTGTAGCAGTTGGATATGTTTCAGAGAAGCTAGTTCACACGTTTACGACAGTGGGTGATAAGTTTGGCTGGACTGAATTATTTATCGGTATAATCGTTGTTGCAATCGTTGGTAACGCGGCTGAACATGCTTCTGCAATTGTGATGGCATATAAAAATAAAGTAGGGGTTTCGGTAGAAATTGCTGTTGGTTCATCATTACAAATTGCTATGTTCGTAGCGCCAGTGTTAGTGATTTGTTCATTGTTTATTGGGGAAAGAATGCCACTAATATTTTCCATGCCGGAATTAATTTCGATGATTACTTCTGTATTTTTAACAATTGCGATTATGAATGACGGAGATACAAACTGGTTTGAAGGGTTAACCTTATTGGCTGCTTATTTGATTATGGGGATTGGTTTCTACTTACTATAAAAAAATTGAAGGTGGTAATACTTGAAAATAATAATAAGAATTCTATTTTATTTAATTGGATTACTATTTTTAACTTTAGGAATTAGTTTAGCGATTAAAGCTGGACTAGGAGCTAGTGCATGGGATGCATTAGCTGTTGGTGAGTCGAAAACCTTTGGCTTATCTGTTGGAAATTGGATTATCATTAACTCATCAATACTATTGTTTGTAAATGCTTTTTTACAAAAGAAAAGACCGGATTGGCTTGCTGCGATTACGTTTATTTTAATTGGACGATTTCTTGATTTTTGGCTAACTGTAGAGTCGGAGCATTTATTTGATTCAAATATGGTCACTAGATATATTCAATTAGTACTAGCTATTTTAAGTATGACTATAGGTATTGCGATTTATTTGCAAGCGAAGTTTCCGTTAAGTCCAATAGATGATTTAATGATCTCGCTAAACAAACGGTTCGGGGTAAGTTTAGGAGTGGCAAAAACGATCGGTGAAGTGTTTGCTTTAGTATTGGCATTTCTTCTAAAAGGTCCAATTGGAATCGGAACCGTCTTAATTACATTCAGTATTGGACCTATTTTACAGAAATTAAGAGGTCCTATCGAGAAACTATATATTAAGCTGACTTCATAGTAAAAATTTTTCATTTTAAGGAATACATATATTTAAATAAATTGTTCATGCTAAGAGTAATAATTTCCTTATTTGTGAAAGGGGCATGAATATGTCTAAATGGTTTAAGCCATTGGTTCTTGTTAATATAGCTATTTTAATTATTTCCTTAAATAATGGACAAACAACTTTTGCAGCTAATTCAGATATTAAAGTCCCACGTTCGGCTGCAAATGTGACAAAAGAGAATACTTACCCTAATCCAACTCAAGACCTGCCGGAACTTCAACCAGGGGGATTAGCTAAGCAGTTATTAGATTCGTCAAATGTAAAAATTGAGAATCCAAATCTAATTCGTATGTTTAATGAATCCTCTGTCAGCAAAGCACCATTTGCAGTAGGCTATAATGCGAAAATTTTCTTAGGGGTTTTTCCTTTAAATTACGAATCAAACGAGACAACAATCAATTGGCAATATAAAAAAATTAATACAAACTTTTTGGATAATAGAGGAGAAAAAGCGTACAGACGAATGAAATACTACCAAAATTCGCAACAGATTGTTAAAGGTGGATTAACTGCTAAAGTAAGGAATGCGGATGATGTGATTAATTTAATGATGCACGATGCATCAGAGAAAACAACTCTTCCACTTGCATTCCAAACAGTGGTTGGAGCTGGAACTAAAAACGAGAGAGTATATAATGTACCACCCAAGCAACTCGGCTATTTATATGCTTATGCTCCTGCAGTTAATGAAAAAGGAAAAGTTACATTTGGAGAAGTGTACTTAATCTTAAAAGGTAATAAAAGAAGCCTACAAGTTAAAAATATAGTATCACAAGGTGTAGGTGCATGGATTCCTGTTCAGGATTATGTTTCGTTTGGTTATTTCGCTTCACCACACCCTAGATAATAGAGAAATCCACAAGGTAAATCATTTTCCTTGTGGTTTTTTGTTTTTGAACAAACACTTAGCTATTTTTGTACAAAAAAACATGCCATAAATATGACATGCTCTTTTTTAAGTGTTTAATTTCCCTTTAAAATCTTAGTACTTTTATTCGAAAAATCAGTTTCAGGATAATAGCTGTTTTTTACAAGAATATTTGGACCTAAGCATTTAACTGCTGGACAATGACAGCTTAGTTCATTTGCAGTTTTTGATAATGTCCAAGTATCATATGCTTCTTGTAATGTATGGGTTTGAATATTTCCTAGATGAGGTACATCACCAAAGTCAGTAACGATGATGCTACCATCAAATACATTTACATTTAAGCGAGAACGACCATCAGGGTCATTTCGTAATGTTACATTTTTACTATTATATAATCTCTGAATGATGTCTAAATCGTTTTGATCATCACTACATGGATAAAATGGCAGAGTACCAAATAACATCCAAATATTTTCATCACGTACGTCAAGTAAAGTTGAAATTGCTTCGCGTAGCTCTGATTTTGTCAGGACTTCTAATGTACTAGCGAAATCGCTGGCATACATAGGGTGAACTTCGTGCCTCTGACATTTCATTTCGTCTATAATTTGACGATGGATTTTTTCTAAGTATGGAAGAGTACGTTTGTTTAACATTGTTTCAGCGGAAACCATAACTCCAGCATCAGCAAGTCTTCGGCTATTTTCAATCATGTTTTCGAATAATTTAGCACGCTGCGCATATGTCGGCTTACGTTCCATCATCGCAAATCCTGCTTCTACAAATTCATCAACAGTTCCCCAGTTATGAGAGATATGTAGTACGTCTAAATAAGGAATTATTTTTTCGTATCTTTCAAAATCTAATGTTAGATTTGAATTAATTTGAGTACGTACGCCACGTTCATGTGCATACTTCAATAAAGGCACAACGTATCCGTTCAACATTTTATTTGAAAGCATCGGTTCTCCACCAGTGATACTAATACAACGAAGCTTCTCAATCTCTTCTAAGCGATTTAATACTAGCTCAATAGGTAGTGGATTTGGATCCTTAGGTTGTAAAGTATATCCGACAGCACAATGCTCACAGCGCATATTACAAATCGTTGTAGTCGTAAACTCTACATTTGTAAGCATGTTCTTACCATATTCTTCAACATCTAAATATGCTTCCCAAGGATCATATGTAGGTGTTATTTGTTGTAATAATTTTTTCATGTGATTACTCCTTTAGGTACAAAACTGTACCCATAAGTATTAGACTAATTTAATTTTCCTCAACTATTATAAGAAAGAAAGTGAAACCTTGTATAGGAATAACTTCCTAAAATTTAAAAAAATGTCGAAAGTTTACGATATATAGGAGAATAAGGGTATAATATAAGTAGCAATTGTATTAGAAAGGACGATCATTTCATGTCAAACACAGAACAATTATCCTATATTAAAGAACGTTTTAATTCAGTAATGGAAACAATCGAATCATTAGAAGCTGAAGAAGTAAGCTTAGAAGAGCTAGATCAATTATTATCAGTTCTAGATGACTTAGAAAGTAAATGTCGTGAAGTAAATCGCCTAGATTGAGTCCATTGTAATGGGCTTTTTTTATTAGATCGTAATTGTTAACAATAAAAGTAGCTAAATATTTGCCCAAATCAGAAACTAATTCTGAAGGGCTTTTTTTATTCCGTTTATTAAAAATTGTATTATAATGAAGAGGGGAACATTCAGTATTTTTATAAAGGGTTTTAAGGGGGAGCATGAATGCAACACATACAGGAAAGTATTTATCAATTAATTGTCGAAACATCAACAAATCTACCAAAAGACGTACGTAAAGCAATCAGACAAGCTAAAGCAAGTGAAACTGCAGGTACAAGAAGCGCCATCGCATTGGAAACGATTACAAACAATATTATGATGGCTGAAGGCGATGTTTCTCCAATTTGCCAAGATACGGGTATGCCAACTTTTAAAGTGAAAACACCTGTTGGGGTTAACCAACTTGTGATAAAAGAAGCAATTTATGCTGCAATTGAACAAGCTACAAAAGATGGTAAGCTTCGTTCTAACTCTGTAGATTCTTTATTTGGTAAAAACAGCGGAAATAACTTAGGACCAGGTACTCCAGTTGTTAAATTTGAGCAACATGAGAGTGACTATATCGATATTCGCCTAATCTTAAAAGGTGGCGGATGTGAAAATAAAAACATTCAATACAGCTTACCATGCGAACTTGAAGGACTTGGAAAAGCAGGTCGTGATTTAGACGGTATCCGTAAATGTATTTTACACAGCGTATACCAAGCACAAGGACAAGGCTGTAGCGCAGGCTTCATCGGAGTTGGTATTGGTGGCGACCGTACTAGCGGTTATGAGCTAGCAAAGGATCAATTATTCCGTTTATCTGATGATGAAAATTCAATTCCAGA
This sequence comes from Bacillus sp. AFS077874, assembly GCF_002566505.1. NCBI lineage: Bacteria > Bacillati > Bacillota > Bacilli > Caryophanales > Bacillaceae > Bacillus > Bacillus sp. AFS077874. The sequence continues at coordinate 44,856 of NZ_NUYF01000013.1, read as the reverse complement.
GCTTAAAGCAATGGAAGATTACATTTTGGAAAATGCGAACAAGCTTGGCGTAGGAACAATGGGCTTTGGTGGAGAAACAACTCTACTTGGCTGTAAAATCGGTGTAATGAACCGTCTACCTGCGAGCTTCTTCGTATCAGTAGCATATAACTGCTGGGCATTCCGCCGTTTAGGAATGAAAATCAATCCTGAAACTGGTAATATTTCAGAATGGCTATACCGCGAAGGCGAAGAAATTAGTTTTACAAATGAAACTGATGAAACGACAGAAGCACCACGCGAAGTAAAATTAGTAGCTCCAATTACAGAAGAACAAATCCGTGATTTAAAAGTTGGAGATGTAGTTTCAATTAGTGGCATGATGTACACTGGACGCGACGCAATCCACCATCATTTAAAAGATCATGATTGCCCAGTCGATTTAAATGGACAAATTATTTACCACTGTGGACCTGTAGTATTAAAAGATGAAGAAGGCAAATATCACATTAAAGCAGCTGGTCCAACAACAAGTATTCGTGAGGAGCCATACCAAGGCGACATCATGAAAAAATTCGGCATTCGCGCTGTAATCGGTAAAGGCGGAATGGGTGCAAAAACATTAAAAGCTCTAGAAGAACACGGCGGTGTTTATTTAAATGCAATTGGTGGAGCAGCACAATACTACTCACAATGTATTAAAGAAGTAAAAGACGTAAACTACCTAGAGTTTGGTATTCCTGAAGCTATGTGGCACTTACAAGTTGAAGACTTCAAAGCAGTTGTAACAATGGATTCTCATGGTAATTCATTGCATAAAGATGTAGATAAGAGTTCACTTGAGAAATTGGCTACTATGGCTGAGAAGGTATTTTAATAATTGGGTTTTAAGGGCAATGTCATTTTTTTGGCATTGCTTTTTTTTGTTTTGTGAAGAGAATTGCAGCTATTCGAACAGAGCTGCAAATAAAACATGGTAAGTGCAAATACCGGAATGAGAACTGCAAATAAAATTGTGGATAGTGCAAATAAAAAATACATATCTGCAATTAAAAATACGAAAACTGCAAATAAGCCCCGTCAAGAGTGCAAATAAGTAGTTAAATCATGAAGAAAAAGTCTAATTTTAGGGCAAATTAATGGTCAAACCAAAAAACCAATCCGCATCTCCTTTTCATCAAAAATCCTGGTTAGAAAAATTTAGTTTTATATCAAAAATACATGAATTCTTTTCATATTTCTAATTTATTTACAGATACTATTTTTAAGTGAGGTGAATGAGTTGAAAAAAATTATTGTATATATTCTTACTTTCTTCTTAGTATTTCCTAGTACAACATTTGCTTATAGTAATGCGCCACACGGCTGGGGGATTGTTCCTGCGAAAAATGAGACTCCACCTGATGCTGGTGAAAAACTTAATAAATTATTATCAAATACAGGTTCAGTTTATTTAGGAGATACTACAAAAAAAGATGTTTATTTAACTTTTGACAATGGTTATGAAAATGGCTTTACACCTAAGTTTTTGGATGTTTTAAAGAAGCATGGTGTTCATGGGACCTTTTTTATAACCGGGCATTATATTAAGGAAAATCCTGAATTAGTGAAACGAATGGTTAATGAGGGGCATATAGTCGGAAATCATTCGTGGAGTCATCCTGATATGACAACGATTGGTGATCAAAAGATTATTGAGGAATTAGAACAAGTTAAAATGGCATACCAGGAATTGACCGGCAAATCAGAAATGAAATATTTCAGACCTGCCAGAGGTGTTTTTAGCGAACGTACATTGAAACTAGTTAATAAGCAGGGATATGAAAATATTTTCTGGTCATTGGCATATGTTGATTGGAAGGTTGATCAACAAAGAGGTTGGAAATATGCTTATGATAATGTGATGAAAATGATTCATCCTGGAGCAGTTATATTAATGCATACTGTATCGAAGGATAATGCAGAAGCGATGGATGCAATTATTACTGGCTTACATAAACGAGGGTATCAATTTAAAAGTTTAGATGACTTAATGATGGAGAGAAGCGGATTTGATCCGAGCTTTTATCTACCTAAAAAATAAAAAGCTAATGATTAAGTAGTTTTATGAACTGCTTTAATCATTAGCTTTTTTACTCTTTAAGGACGAGTTTTTTAACGGTTTGCGATTGCTTCGTAGTTTAGTTTAGCATGTTGCTTAGGTGTTTTGATGACAAATGGATTTTCAACTGTATTTTCTAGGAACTGTTTATCTTTATTAGCGAATTTTTTTATTCCGTTAAGAACTTGCTCTTCTTCAGATACAACTTCTCCAAAAAGTAAGTCTTGTGTAATTGGTCCTTGGTTGTAATGCTCATAATAAAATCGCTTATAGTCAAACTGATAGAAAATAACTGGTTTTTCCATATATGAAAAATCAAATGAAACTGTTGAGTAATCAGTGATTAATAAATCTGATCTTTTTAATAGAGATTGGACAGTCTCTTCACCTTGACGGATCGTTTTTATTCTTTTATGGAAATCCGGAACATCCTTCATATAAATTTGAGTCTGGTAGTGCGGATAGAAAATAATATTTAAATCATTCTTTTCTAAGATTTGATGTAATTCGGGATTACTAAGTAAAGAAAAATAACGGTTAAAGTATTCAGAGTTCATTAATTGCTGAGTACTTTTATTCCAGTTTCTCCATGTTGGCATGATTAAAATGGTTTTGCCATTTCCTGTATTTTCAAGCGCATCCCATCTAGCCAATCCAGTAACGGCCACTTCATTTTCAGCATAACCGAATTCGTTAACAATATGATCCTTTTCAAAATCAGATGAAACGATAAACAGTGAATAGCCCATTCGATTTTTATTCAGTACATGATTTACACGACTTACTCCAATAACGCCATGTTGAATAAGAATTTTTTGATTTTGCTGCCACTCAGGATGACACTTTAAAACTTGTAAGTACTCGTGTGTGTACATGTTGGCACGCTCTGAATAGGCATTAATTGTTTTATCACAAGTTAATAAATAAAGTGTGTGCTTTAAGCTTCCATATTGTACAATGTTTCCGAATTCTTTTATATATTCGTAATCCTTTGCCTTTTTATCAATCAAGTAATAACAGTTATCTCTTATTTTATTTTTTTGAATGTACTTGAATAAATGGTATGAATTATCTTGTGCCGTATCTTTTCGTTCTCCAATTAACCAAATATGCTTATTTCGATAGTATCTTTGTGTTAAACGGTAAAGATAAAAAATAAGGAATGACTTCCATTCTCTTCTTAGTACAAGTAACCCAAATTCATAAACGATATCACGGAATGATTTTTGGATTTTTGTTTTTAATTTTCCAAATAGACCTGTTTTTTTGATCCGAATGTGTAAATTTTTCTTTGGAAAATAGGGTACGATACTATGTGTTTTAGTTGTTGCTGGTTTTGAATTTGCCTTTGTTGAAAAATAGAAAATATGAAGTGGTTTTTTTAATGAAATATCTCCAACTTTTACTGAAATAAACACTTCATAATCGCCATCAGGTAAAATTTTACTTAACTCAATTGTAGTTGTTTTATAGCCACCATCGCTATAATTAATACTATTTTTTGAGAAAAGATAGGACAAATCAGAACGCTCAAGAGTTTCAAGTGTAACTGTAATTAGCTGACCATTTGATTTATTTTTAAACTGTAATTCCTTAATAGAATCTAAATTATTAATTTCCTCGATAAATGCGAAGCCACCAACTTGCAAACGGTCACCTCGTAACGAAAGAATTTCAATTTTTTGATGTAAATTAAATTCCTTAATTTCTAGGTATTCTTTATATTTCGGAAAATACTTTGCAAAATAATGATAATATTTTCCCTCTATCATCACTGCTCCTTTTTGTAAAGTACGATCTGATAATAGAGTCATCAATAAATGAAATTCTTCTGGATTTTGATTAAGAAAAATAGTATAAAATACTTTACTAATTTTAGAAGTATTATTTTCCATTAGATTTTCAGATAAGTTTTTAGCAAAATCCGATGAAATCCTTAAAAGTTCATTGTACTGTTCTTTAGGGAAATAATATGCCTTTGTCAGTAAAGACGTTAAATAATAATCCCATAATTTTTTCTCAACATGTGAGTAATGAGAGGTGATATCTTTCAGATTATAATAGTTTATTAATTCAGTTTGAGTAACGAGAAGGTTATCAAAAAATTCTAACGTACTAGTTTGTTTAATAACATCACTGTTTGTTAAATCTCTCACTTTTATGACGATATCTGAGGTCACATAAACTTTATTTGAACAAATAAAAGATTGTTGAGTAAATAATAAATCTTGTTGTTCTGTTAAAAGCTCATTGAATTGCAATTCATTGTCGAGTATCAAACTTCTTTTAATAATCATATTTTTAATAGAAGGATTTAACAAAAGCTCTGGATGTTTATGAAACTCACGTAATGTTGGTAAATCTTTTTTTATGATTGATTTTAATTCATGGTGCTCCCATTTTCTTGTACCATTGAATAATTGTATATTTCCTAAAGCAATATCAGTATGATCCTTTATTGCACTGTTATATAAATTTTCATAGGCTGAAGGATTAACAAGATCATCCGCATCGATAAATGCCACAAATTCTCCAGTAGCTTCATGTAATCCAATGTTACGAGCTTTGTTTTTTGTCATTAGTTCTAATGATATGAAGCGGATATTTTTATGTGAATTTGAATATTTCTCAATTATTTCTTTACTATTATCAGATGAACCGTTGTCTATAATAATCGTTTCAATATCAGTTAATGATTGACCTTGTATACTGTTTAGGCAATCTTTTAAGACATCTTCATGATTATGTGCAACAACGACTACACTAACTTTTGCTTTTTCCATAATAGTCTTACCTCACTAGTCTCTACTTTCAATTAAATAGTTTATCATAAATTATAACCTAATGCGTCTTCGAAAGAACATAATTTACGAATGGTAAGTAGGTATCGTACTTGTATTATTTCCAATTATTAATAGAGATATTTTGGAAGAAGAGAGTAGATGTGAATAGTTTTGAGAGAGTAGCTGTATAAAGAATAGAAAAAAGAATCAAATTATTTTTATTCAAGACTTTACTTTGATAATGATAATCGTTATCATTTAAGTATAGCAAATATCAACACCGCTGTAGTGATATTTGATCAGTTTTGAAACCTGATTAGACTTGAAAGTTTCCCCATTCCCTTAAAATTTAATATGTCAAAGAAAGCTTGACTAGTCCCCAAGCTTTTTTTGCGTTTCAGACTGTTGACAAGCGCCCGCTTTCTTCGTTGCTTCGCCTGTCTGCGTTGCTCATTACCGGGCTTCGCGCCTCGGAAGACAAGCACTTGCAATCAGTCTGATAATCAAATTTTTAAAACTTTTTGCACACCTTAACTAGAGTACATTCTCTAGTTTTTTTGCGTTTGTCACAAATTTTCTTAAGAGGTACTTGTTATGCTATAATACACTTCAGAGTAATTAAGGAGGATCAGGTGAATGTGGAAGGAAGAGGTTGCTTTAGAAACACCATATCAATGGGAAGAAGTGTTAAAGAGATTAGAGCATGAGCCTACATTTACAGTGCATTCTGCTGAAAAGCGGTTAAGCATTCCACTGTATATTGATGGGGATCAAGCAGTTGTAAAGGTTAAAAAAATAAATGATGTTCCGGTTCAGTTTGAAGTCATTAGTGATCATGAAAATAAAGAGAAAATTCTCGAAGAAGTTGCGACTATTTTGCAATGGCAAACAGAATTTGATGAGCTACATCATCATTTAAGACAAACTACAATTTCTCCTCTAATTGACCTTTTTGGACATACACCAATTACCGTTTCAAATGATCCTTTTGCCTGTTTAATTACATGTATTATTCATCAACAAATACAGCGTACATTTGCAATCCAAGTAACAAAACGATTTGTTCGAATGTACGGTGAAAGAATTGGTAATTCGTGGTTTTTTCCATCTCCTGAAATAATTGCTAAATTAACAATAGATGAGTTAAGAGATTTGCAGCTTAGTACGAGAAAAGCTGAATATATGATTGGAATTGCTAAAGCTTGGAGTGAGGGAGATTTAAGTCATCAAGATTATCGGACATTATCATCAGAGGAAATTTCAAAAGAGTTAATCAAGCTTAAGGGAGTCGGTCCTTGGACAGTTGAAAACTTCTTATTATTTGGTCTAGGTCGAAAAGATATTTTCCCAGTTGGTGATGTTGGAATTCAAATCGCACTTCAAAAGCTTTTAAATTTAGATGAAAAGCCTTCAAAAGAAATAATGGATTATGTAAAAGAGCAGGTTTCTCCGTTTGGAAGCTACGCGGCCCTTTATCTTTGGAAGAGCATAGAATAATGGAGTTGTATATATGAGCAATCAGTTAGAAAATAAATTAGAAGTAGGACAATCCTTTCCTTTAACAATTAAACGAATTGGGATAAATGGTGAGGGGGTAGGTTACTTCAAAAGACAAGTAGTCTTCATTAAGGGAGCATTACCTGGTGAGGAAGTAGTAGCAGAGGTAACGAATGTTCGTGACGGCTTTGCTGAAGGGAAAATTCAGCGCATTCGAAAAGCATCACCAGATCGCGTAGAGCCGACTTGTAAAATCTACGAAAAATGTGGTGGTTGTCAAATTCAACATGCATCTTATGAAGGACAACTTCGATATAAACGCGACATTGTCATCCAAGCAATGGAAAAGTATGCGAAAGATTTACTAGAAAAAACACCAATTAAAGAAACGATCGGTATGGAAAATCCTTGGAATTACCGCAACAAAAGTCAGCTACAAGCAGGGCTAGAAAAAAATAAAATCATCGCTGGACTATATACACAAAACTCTCACAATGTTGTCGATATCGGCCATTGCCCGATCCAACATGAGGATTTAAATAAAATTACAGGAAAAGTGAAGAAAATTTTAACTCGTTTAAATATCCCTGTTTATAATGAACGAAAGAATAAAGGGGTAATCCGAACAATCGTAGCGCGAGTTGGTTTACGTACAGGCCAAATCCAATTAGTACTTGTAACTGGAACGAAAGATTTTCCTCAGAAAGATGAACTAATCAGTGAAATTAAAAAACGAATTCCTGAAGTGACAAGCTTAATGCAAAACATTAATAATCAAATGACTTCAGTGATTTTTGGTCGTGAAACGGTCTATTTATCAGGTGAAGAAGTAATTGAAGAAAAGCTTGGGGACTTATCATTCGAACTATCGGCGAGAGCGTTTTTCCAATTAAATCCCGAACAAACAGTTAAACTATATGATGAAGTCAAAAAAGCAGCGGCACTTACCGGAACAGAAAAAGTCGTAGATGCTTATTGTGGAGTAGGGACAATCGGACTATGGCTAGCAAAAGACGCAAAAGAAGTTCGAGGCATGGACGTAACGAAAGAAGCAATCATCGATGCGAAAACAAATGCCCTAAGCCATGGCTTTACAAATACTCATTACGAAGCAGGTAAAGCAGAACAAGTATTACCGAAATGGTTACAAGAAGGTTGGAAACCAGATGTTATTATTACTGATCCACCGAGAACTGGTTGTGATGAGGAGTTTTTGAATACGGTATTAAAGATTAAACCGAAGAAATTAGTATATGTTTCTTGTAATCCTTCTACTTTAGCTAGGGATTTAAAGGTATTGAGTAAGAGTTATGATGTGAAGTATTTGCAACCTGTTGATATGTTTCCGCATACTGCACATGTAGAGTGCGTTACACAACTCGTTATAAAAACTAAATAATACCAAATAAAAGGCAGCGGAAATTAATCCGTTGCCTTTTTCTTCTTTTAAGAGATTTGCCAAACTTAAGTGTTTTAGGGTCAGTTTTTTAGATTTTCAGATTCAAAAATTTTTACTCCTTCTATCCTTTCAAAATTCATCCTTCTAGCTCCAAAAAGTTTAATCTTCATAAATAAAAAAAAAGGATTTAGGGGATATTTACCACTATGGACTATTTTTCGGGTTACATAGGAGGTTTATATGATACTTAGTAATGAACAATTAAAAGAAAGAGGACGTGAGTTTGCTTTAACTCAGGAAATTTTTGTGAACAATTTTTTAATTGTTCGTTATTGGCCAGGATTTCGAAAAGATATGGCTAATCTACATACGTTTGCAGAAAAACTGAGTAACAATAAAGTGCATTGTAGGCAACCAGCGGAAGACTGGCTCCTAGATCACATTAATTTTATAGAGACTCAAGCTCAAGAAGTGTTAAGTAAGCTGCCACGGGAAACTCTACATAAACTACCAAAATTAAATTCTACTGGGATGCCAAGAATATATGCACTTTGCAATGATTACTTAGAGCATGTGGGTGGTCGATTTGAGGTCGACTCATTTGAAGGGTATATAAAGGCCTATCAAGAGGTATCTGTTCTAAAAGATCTAGAATGCTGGGCTTTGCCAAGTGCTATGCGAGTTACTTTAATACGCCGTTTGTCTGGAGCGATGGTTGAAGTACAACGTCGTCACGAAATATGTGATTCTATTACTTCAATTCTTGAAAAAATAACAAAGTTATCAGACGATAAAATTCGAATTTTATTGGATAGAGAAGCACGTAAAAAACCGTTTGGGCCAATTGAGATTGTACATTTAATAAGACATTTGAGCGAATTGGAACCAAATATGCATATCGTTCATGACTGGCTTGCAGCTCACATAGAGAATAGTGAATCTAGCCTGGAGCAGATTGTTTCGTTTGAGAACCAATTGCAAGCGGACTTGCAGGTAAGGTGTGGGAATCTAGTTCAAAGCTTACATAAGTTAGAGCGACAGCCATGGAGATTAACATTTACAAAAATTTCACATCTAGAACAATTTTTACTAACTGATCCATCAACTATCAATTATAAAAGTTTAGATTTAGACAGTCGAGACATAATTCGTGGACGTGTTGCAGAGATTGCAAACCAGTTAAAAGTACCAGAAATGTTAGTAGCTGAGACAGCACTACATCTGGCCAAATCGAAAATAGTAGAGCCAGATCAAACAAATGTAATGCCGAGAAAGGCTTATATTGATTATTATTTATTTGATGCCCAAGGAAACATAGAAATACGTAAAGCACTTTTGAAGAAAACTAGACCACGTATTCTTCCACAAATATCTTTACGAAAACAACCATTGTATTTGTATTTATCAACTGTAGCTTTATTGTTTATAGGAATATTGTTTCTCTCTGGTGGATGGATAACAGCTGGGGCATTCTTTCGACCTTTATCGTGGATAGCGATAATAGTAGCTCTTATATTACCTGTTAGTGAGTGGGCTATAACGATTGCCCATAAATTAATTTGTCGATATAGTCGCACTACAAAACTTTTAAGGTTTGATTATTCAGAAGAACTTCCGGAAGATGCGAGTACAATGGTCGTTATTCCAGTTATATGGTCAAGCACCAAAGATGTAGATGAAGTAGTGGATCAACTTTTAGTTCATTATCTTGCAAATCGTCAAAAAAATATTTATTTCGGTATTTTAGGTGATTTTACGGATGCGTTGACTGAATCAAAAGCTGAAGATCATGAACTATTGACACATGTTACTTCAAGGATCGATGCATTGTGTAAGGAATATGGGGAAGATAAATTTTTCTTATTTCACAGATCCCGCCTTTACAATCCAACAGACAATCTTTATATGGGATGGGAGAGGAAACGTGGAAAAATAGTAGAGTTTGTTGAGTTATTGTCTGGTAGTGATAATTCTAGTTTTACAACAATTCATGGAGATAAAGATATATTAAGGAAGATTCGATATGTATTTACAATAGACCAAGATACCCAATTACCAATTGGTGTTGTTGGCCGAATGGCTGGTACCATTCATTACCCGTATAATCGACCTCGATTAAATGCAGATGAAACACGCGTAATTGAAGGTTTCGGATTATTACAACCACGAGTAGGCGTGAGTTTTGACTCAACACAAAAGTCTCGCTTTACTTCTTTATGGGCAGGGGAGCCAGGAATTGACCCGTATTCTTTTGCCGTATCAAACGTATACCAAGATTTGTTTGGTCATGCAATTTTTGTGGGTAAAGGTATTTTTGATGTAGAATCATTTCAAAAAACCTTGGTAAATCGAATACCGGATAATCATGTACTTAGTCATGATCTACTAGAGGGTGGGTTTCTTCGAGCAGGACTAACTTCTGATATTGAAGTTGTTGAGTCGTATCCGAGTTCCTTTTATTCATTCCAACGTCGAGAGCATAGATGGATCCGAGGAGATTGGCAACTTATCAAATGGTTAGGAAATAATTGTGTAGATCGTAATGGTGAGAATAAACGAGTTGATTTATGTGGATTAACACGATGGCAAATTATTGATAATTTGCGCCGCAGTCTACTTGCACCAGCTCTTTTACTAATAGCCTTACTAGGATTTAGTGTATTACCGGGTAAAGCTTGGGTTTGGGAAACAATCGTACTTTTAACTATTTTTCTTCCCTTTCTTTTTTCACTTTTACAAGGTGCGATTGGGAGAGGAAGCATTCGTGCAATAAAGATTAATTTTATGCAGAATCTGGTTAAATTTGTAACATTGCCGTTTACATCGGTTCTTGTAGTAGATGCTACTTTACGAACTCTTTACCGGCTATACATTAGCCGACGTAATTTGCTAGAGTGGGTTACGTTTGCTAAGACTAGTAACAATCCTGCTACAAAAAGAGTCTTTATGTACGAGTCTATTGGATATGCAGTAATTATATTGTTTGGTATATTGGTATGGTTTTCCAAAGGTACTTTAAATCACATATTTGGTACTGTGGAACTAATTATGTGGTTTTTAGCAAGGCCAATCATACAGCAATTTAATCGACCGTTAAAAGTTGAAAGTAGAGTTTGGTTGGATAAAGCACGTGATGAATTAAAGGAATTAGCATTTCAAATTTGGTCGTTCTATGAAAAATATGTCACGTCAGAAGAATCTTGGTTACCACCTGATAATGTACAGTATCTATCGAATGAAACCGTTGCCCATCGAACATCGCCAACAAATATTGGACTATATTTAACTTGTGTTGTAGCTGCTCGTGATTTAGATTTTATTGATACATCTAAAATGCTTGATCGAATCGAATTATCAATGAAAACCATTTCTAATATGGAAAAATGGAATGGACATCTACTCAACTGGTATGATACATGCTCTGCAAAGCCGCTTTCTCCTCGATATGTTTCCACTGTCGATTCAGGAAACTTTATTGCTTATATGATGGTAGTAAGACAGGGACTAATAGAATGGAAAAAGAGAGAAGAAGAATTTCAATCTCGTATTGAAAATATTATTATTGAAATTAATCAACTCATTGAACTGACAGATTTCAGATCCCTATATAACAATGATGAACGCTTGTTTAGCCTTGGATATCACGTTGACTCAAATCATAAAGATACGATTCTATACGATTTACTTGCTTCAGAAGCTAGGCAAGCAAGTTTCGTAGGAATTGCACTTGGCCAGATTCCCGTTTCTCACTGGTTTACACTTGCTCGTACTATGACAATTTTTAATAAGAAAAAGACACTTTTGTCATGGTCGGGAACAATGTTTGAGTACATGATGCCAAGCTTGATTATGCGGACATTTAAAAATACCATTTGGGAATCAACTTATCGAGGAGCTATTGATCGTCAACGTCAATATGCAGATAAATATCAACTCCCGTTTGGTATATCAGAAAGCGGATATTACGCGTTTGATTATCAATTAAATTATCAATATCGTGCATTCGGTGTTCCAGGGCTTGGACTTGAACGAGGTTTAGAGCGAAATCTGGTGTTAGCACCTTATGCAACCATTATGGCTATTCCATATGCAGGTGATGATGCTCTTTTGGCCCTTCAAAAATTTAAAGAATATGGTGCAAAAGGTGAATATGGATTTTATGAAGCTGTTGATTTTACAAAAGCTAGAATGCCTAAGGGGCAAGAATATAAAGTAATACAAAGCTTTATGGCACACCATCAAGGTATGAGCATGTTAACCCTTGTCAATTTATTGACTGATGATATTATGGTAAACCGATTCCACCATGATCCACGAGTTTGTGCAGCGGACTTGCTACTCCAAGAAAGAGTGCCAGTAAAAGCAGCATTAATTGAAAAACCAATAGGAATTGATGCAAAAGCTCCTGAATTTGATGGTAATTTGGATGACACTGAACGTACCTTTACGGGGCCGAGCTCCATTCCAGAGGTTAATGTTTTGTCAAATGGACAATTAACTAGTGTAAACGCGAACGATGGAACAGGCATGATTTTATGGAATGGGTTAGCTGTCACAAGATGGAAAGAAGATCCTGTATCAGGAACTTCTGGGCCAATTATTTTTATTCATGATGTCAACTCTGAAGAAACTTGGAGTACATCAGGTTTCCCATATGAGACAACGATGGATATGAAAACACAATTTCGTTTTGACAAAACTACTTATGAAGGAACAAAAGAAGGGATATCTTATAAACTTGATTTGACGATATCTTCTGAGATTGACGCAGAAATACGACGACTTCAAATAGTTAACAACAGTAGTGAAAATCGTACATTAGAAGTAACATCTTTCTTAGAATTAGCGCTAGCAAGTCAGTCTGCAGATAGTGCACACCCAGCATTTAGTAAGCTTTTTATTGAAACTAGCTTCGATAAAAATGCACAATGTTTGCTAGCTAAGCGTCGTCCACGAGAGGATGAGGAGGATGAAATCTGGGCAGTTCACACAATTTTTGTAGATGGACGTGAGAAAGGAGATTACGAATTTGAAACAGATCGGGCAGAATTTATAGGTCGTGGTAATACGCTTGAAACACCAAAAGGTATTTACTCACATCTAAAGGGTTCAACTGGTTCCGTTGTTGATCCGGCGTTTTCAATGAGGCGTTCATTACAATTGGGAACTAATGAGACCGCTACTATTTATTTTGTTACTGGTGTTACAAAAAGTCATGAACAAGCGCTTGAAATTGTACAGCGCTTTAGTGATTCTAAACAAGTTGATCGAGCATTCCACTTGGCTTGGGTACGATCACAAATTGATCTTAGACATTTGAATTTAACACCTAAGCAAGCTACTGATGCAAATGTGTTGGCGGGAAGACTTCTATTTAACCCACCGTTAACAAAAATTCGTAGTGAGGCAATTTCACACAATACATTGGGACAATCTTCCTTATGGCCTCTTGGTATTAGTGGGGACACGCCAATTATTTTAGTTTCCATCAAAAAAGAGTCTGATTTGCCTTTTGTTACTCTTTTAGCTTGTCAGCATCAATATTTAGTGAAGATGGGGTTAGCTATTGATTTTGTGGTATTAGATGAGACAATTGGCAATTATCAAGATCAGTTCATGAGGACTTTAAATGAAAATCTTATTTCTCGTGGAATCTATCACATGAATCGAATTGTTGTATTGAAGTCAACCCAGTTGTCAGAGGATGAAAGAAATTTACTCTTAGCTGTTGCCCGAGTAGTATTGAAAGCTGGAGGGCCAAGTTTACGTGCACAATTACGTCTATTAGAAAAAGATTTACATCCATTACGGAAAATCAAGGTTTCAAAACAAATACAACACGAGAAGCAAGCGATTAGTATCCCTATTGGTGAATTTTTTAATGGTAGGGGTAGTTTTATCGATGATGGCCATGCGTATCAAATGATTGTAAAAAACGGAGAGCATTTACCTAGACCATGGAGTAATGTAATTTCTAATCCAAGATTTGGATGCTTATTAACTGAATTAGGTACTGGATATAGTTGGTGGCGAAATTCCCGTGAATGTAAACTTACGCCTTGGAATAATGATCCGGTCCTCGATCCTCCTGGTGAATGTCTTTATATAAGAGATCTTGGAACAAATCAAGTTTGGTCAGCTACTCAAAAACCTGCGGGTGGTGATCGAACATATAAGGTTATACATGGTAGGGGATATAGTAGTTTCGAACAACTTGATGGAGATGTAGTTTCTACTATGGATACAACAGTTCCGTTAGATGATCCGTTGAAAATTATTAGACTTCGATTATTTAATAAAAGTGATGAATTAAAGATGATAGCCATAACGTATTATGCTGAATGGGTTCTAGGGGTACTTAGAGAGGCTCAAGCACCATTCATTGTTACAGAATGGAATTTAGAAAATAGTACACTACTTGCACAAAACAAGTACCAAGAAAAGTTTCGTGACGCGATTGGTTTTATACATATTGCGCTTCCAGAAACGATAGCAAAATCTCATCATACGTATTCTTGGACGAGTGACCGTACAGAATTTATTGGGCGGGGCAATACATTAGAGTGTCCAACAGCATTATTAGAAGAAACACTTAACAAGAAAACTGGTGTGTTTTCAAATTCTTGTGGGGCCGTACAAACTGTTATCGAACTTCCAGCTAACGAAGAAGTGACGATTAGCATATTGCTTGGTTGTGCAGCTTCCAAACAAGAAGCGTGTTCACTAGTACAGCAATACGGAAGGCCTTCTGCGTATGAAGAAACAATTTCAAACGTTAAAAAGTACTGGGAGAGTACTCTTGGACAAGTGAAAGTTAAAACACCTGATCGAGCGATGGATATAATGATGAATGGGTGGCTTCTGTACCAAGCACTTAGTTGCCGATTATGGGCTCGCACTGCTTTTTATCAGGCAGGAGGCGCATTTGGTTATAGGGATCAATTGCAAGATTCACTAGCCTTTTTACATGTTGATTCGACAATATTAAAAAACCAAATACTTATAAACGCAGCGCATCAGTACCTTGAAGGTGATGTTCAACATTGGTGGCATGAAGAAACTCACAAAGGAATTCGAACGATGTTTTCTGACGATTTACTGTGGCTACCATATGCTGTTTCACGTTACATAGAACAGACAGAAGACCTAGAAATTCTCCAAAAAGAGGTACCATTTTTGTATAGTGAAGTGCTAAAAGAAGGAGAATTGGAGCGCTATGAGGATACTGTTGTGTCTGATGAGAAGGGGTCAGTGCTAGAACATTGTCTACGCGCGATTAAACATTCTTTGAAGTTTGGTGAACATGGTATTCCATTAATGGGAATAGGTGACTGGAATGATGGAATGAGTAGGATTGGTGCTAAGGGACGTGGGGAAAGTGTGTGGCTAGGTTGGTTTTTATTAGATATTTTAAAGAGGTTTTTGAAATTTGAAGAGGGTATCCTTTCACAAGATATCGTAAAGCAATTTGAACATGAAGTAGCTCAATTGGAAATAAATATGAATAAAAATGCTTGGGATGGTACTTGGTTCCGCCGTGCATTTACTGACGCAGGAACATGGCTTGGCTCAATGGAGAATACAGAGTGTCGAATTGATGCTATTGCCCAGTCTTGGTCAGTTATTGCTAACGGGACAGCAATCGATCGTCAGGAAAGAGCAATGCGCTCATTTGATCGTGAACTTGTAGATCGAGATTTGAATCTGGCACGTTTACTAACAAAAGCATTTGATAAAACATATCCAAGTCCGGGGTATATACAAGGCTACCCACCTGGAATTCGAGAAAATGGTGGGCAATATACTCATGGAGTTATTTGGGGAATTGTAGCTTGGGCAATCTTAGATCGTCGTGATAAGGCATTTGATCTGTTCTCTATTTTAAACCCAATCTCACATACAAAAAATATTCGTGATATTAAAACATATGGAAATGAACCATATGTAATGTCGGCCGATGTCTACACAGCAAATCCACATGAAGGACGTGGAGGTTGGTCATGGTATACAGGTGCTTCTGGTTGGATGTACCAAGCAGGTCTAGAATATATTCTGGGAATCAAGTGTAGAGGAAATCGTTTATATATACAACCTTGTGTTCCTATAGAGTGGGACTCATTTAGTATTGATTACAGATATGGTGATTCGGTCTATTCAATTGAGGTTTTTTGTGGCCAAAACCAAGATGGACCAACATGGTTAGTTGATGGAAAAAAACAAGAAAATAGCGAGTACTTATTTCTCGAAAATGATGGGGAAAATCATCAAGTAGTAGTTTATGTAGGTATACAATATTCTAAAGTAATATAATTGAATATAAAAAAAGGAGTGCATTTTTTGCACTCCTTTTTAGTTGTTTAAAATTTATAAGTAGATTTATTTTTTTAGAATCACTTAATTTATCATCTTTTAATACCAATTCTTTTAAATATTTTTCAAGCGGTTTTTTAAGTTCGGTTCTCTTTAAAGCAAAATCAATCGATGCTTGTAAAAAGCCAAATTTGTCACCTATATCATATCGATTTCCTTGTATTAAATAAGAAAAGACTGGTTCTTTTGTAAGTAATAAATCAATGGCTTCTGTTAATTGATATTCGCCTTTCAAATCTGGTTTGATTTGTTCTAGCATTTCAAAAATTGTAGGAGTTAAAATATACCTCCCAACAATGGCTTGTGAAGAAGGGGTAGATTCTACATTTGGTTTTTCGATAAGACCTTTAACTTTAAATATGTCTTTCTTGAACTTGGAATAATTTACGATGCCATATTTGTTTACATCTTGTAGTGGAACTTCCTTACAACCAAGTATACTTGGTTGTACTTCATTATATTTATGAATCATTTGCTTTAATGCAGGCGTTTTACTATCTATAATGTCATCGCCTAGCAACACAGCGAATGGCTCATTTCCAATAAATTTTTTTGCACATAAAATGGCGTGGCCAAGTCCGAATGGCTCTTTTTGACGAACATTGTGAATATCCGCAAGTGTTGAGATATCTTGAATAATTTTAAGTGTATTTATTTTTCCAAAGTTTTCTAATAAAAGCTCTAATTCTAATGATTTATCAAAATGATCCTCAATCGCTCGTTTATGCTGCCTTTAGTATTTTTTATTTGCAAACTATTTACCTAACCATTTAGTCTATGGAAGTACATAACTATAACAACATTTAATGGTAATTTTAAAATAAAATGGGTAAATCGAAGGGATGAGGGTCGGTTAATTAGTGTGAATGATTTTAAAGGGTTTGTGAGGATATATAATAAAAATTGATATAGAGATATGATAACGCATACTGCACACGTGGAGTGTATCTCGCAACTCATTTTAAAAGAAGGCAACTAACCCTTGTGGTTGTTGCCTATTCTTGTTCTTCGAAAGGATTTACAAAGTTGTAATAAATACGTAGATTACCTTCAATGCTACAGGTTATTTTATTCACCAAAGAGTGCAAGATTTGAGGAGTTAAATCATCTAGTAATGAAACGTCTTTAAGCTTTTTTCCTAAATCAATTGCATAGTTCTCACTTTCGCACTCTTCAAACTTTTCTTGATACTCAATCTTGGCTGTTTCGAGTTCAGCTACTTTCTGGTCTATCTGCTTTCTATATTCAACCAGTTCTTCTCGAGATATAATTTGGTCAGCGTACATATCAAGGTAATCTCTCTTTCTAGAACGTAATTTATTTGCTTTATTTTTGATTTTTGTTAGTTCGTTTGAAATCGAAACCTTCTTTTGATCCAATCTTTTGTGTAAACTCTTTATAAACTCATCATCTTGAATGGAATGGAATAACTCCTGTAGATCCTCTAGGATAATGTGTTTTAGTTCTTTCTCACGGATAACAACTCTATTTAAACAGAAAGGATCACCGTACTTAATATTACCTCCGCAACTATACCCTTTTTGATTTGCCTTGTACCACATTCCTTTTTGGCAATTTTCACAGAACAATACATTAGTGAACAAATGGCTTTTTGGAGCAGTACTTGTACGTGTTCTAGTTTGAAGCATTTTTTTAACTGCCTGAAAAGTCTCCTTTGAGATGATCGGCTCGTGAGTGTTTTCTTGAATTGAAGCTTGGGCTACATACATCAAGAGTTCTTCGTTTTGTTGTCGTTACTGAGATTGTTTCTGTTCTGTTTTGAACAAGGTCACCACAGTAATGTTGATTGTTTAAGATATTCTTAATAGTAGTAGCGTGCCATAAAGGTGATGCATTAGACTTATTAGCAATTTGTGAAGGTGTAGGAACTTTTTCTGCTGTGAATCTTTTTGCTATTGAATCCATTCCTTTTCCATCCAAGTATTCTCTAAAGATTCGTCTAACAATTTCTGGTGTGTTATCTTCACGAATTTTTAGCTTACCGTTGTCAGAATAGTATCCATAAGGTGGATTAGAACCTACAAATAACCCTCTGTTAGCTTTTGTGCGTTTGGCTACCTTATTTCTTTTACTGCTGTTATCTGACTCGATTTCATAAAGCCAAGCATACAATCCAAAGTTTTGAACGTCCCCGGTAATGGTATTGATTGACTTATCTAGGCATACAATATGAATATTATTTTGCAAGCAGATGTCCCGTAACTCATATGATAACTTGCCGTTACGAGCTAATCTAGAAAAGGATGGCATATTAGTTTTATAATCTTGTAGGATTACTTCTACAAATATTTTTATCCATCAGGATTTGAATAATTAATATCAAGTTTATTAATCTTTGCAACATAATCTCAACCAGAATTAATCATCTGTCTAGATGCAGAGTGCCGAAAAAAAGTGAAGAAAACAAAAAATAACTCTAAAATCAACTTTTATTGTATATTTTGGAGTTACTTGACGTTTATGATCATCATAAGGATTTGCCTCTTTCCCTACATTCCTTATCTCCGAATTTGTCCATTTCCACGAATCACGTATTTTGTAGAAGTCAATGCAGGAAGTCCCATTGGTCCCCTTACATGTAGCTTTTGCGTACTGATGCCGATTTCTGCACCAAAGCCGAATTCAAAACCATCAGTAAAGCGAGTCGAAGCATTATGGTAGAGCGCCGCGGCATCTACGGACGTGAAAAACTTGTTCACACTTTCTTCCCTTTCTGTAATAATTGCTTCGGAATGCATGGATCCATAAGTATTGATGTGGTTAATAGCTTCTTCTACAGAGGAGACCATTTTGACTGCCAGCGTGAGAGACAAAAATTCAGTTCCCCAGTCTTCTTCTGAAGCAGGTACAATAGAAGAATCGATAGCCAGTGCCTTCTTATCTCCACGTAGCTCTACTCCTTTTTCCTTTAAGGAAGAAAAGAGCTCGGTACCAAATCGGTGCGCCCACTCCTCATGAAGTATAATTGTTTCAATTGCATTACATACAGATGGTCGCTGTGTTTTTGCATTTATAATAATATCAAATGCCATCTGTTTATCCGCTGTTTCATCAATGAAAATGTGACAATTTCCCGCACCTGTTTCCAATACAGGAACAGACGCTTCTCTCACTACAGTATCTATTAGCTGTTTGCCACCTCTTGGGATAAGAACATCCAAATACTCATTTAACGTAAACAGCTGCTTTGCACTATATCGCGACGTATCTTCAATGAGCTGTACGCTTTCTGGAGGCAAGCTCGTTTGTTTAAGAGCTCGGTGAATGACAGCTACGATGGCTTTGTTAGAATAAGTAGCGGAAGAACTGCCACGCAAGATCACTGCGTTTCCTGTTTTCAAGCAAATTGTGGCCGCATCAACAGTTACATTCGGTCGCGCTTCGTAAATCATCCCGACAACACCTAGTGGCACACGCATTTCTTGAATAGACAATCCATTCGGTCTTTCCCATGTGGTTACACATTCTCCAACAGGATCACGCAAATTAATTAGCTGCCGGATACCCTCTGTCATATCAATAATGCGCTGTTCATTCAGCGTAAGGCGGTCAAGTATAGAAGCAGACATTCCTTTTGCTTTACCTACTTCAATATCTCTTTTGTTCTCCTCCAAAATATAGGGTATTTCTATTATCAATTGATCCGCAATCGCAGCAAGTGCCTTGTTTTTTTGAACTGTGGATTTTAGAACAAGTTCTCCAGCTATCTTTTTCGCTTTTTGTCCCTTTTCTAATACTTCATTCATCTTCATTTCCTCCTTTTAAAGATTCAAAATATAAAAACTTGAGGCATGTTTAACTTTGACAACTTGGAACGATTATCCAAGACTCTTTTACATAGATATTAGGTGTATCAATCAGATTTAGGACGGAGGATTTCGCCCTCTTCACTTGAACGGATCCTCTCTATTCTTTAAATGAAACCCAATTATCCCTATGAATGACTTCATAGCTATCTCTTACGCCTTGAGCCTGAATGACGTGACTCTGCATCCCTTTTATATCCTGTAGTTCCTCTGCACTATATCTACACTGACCTTTCCCTATCAAGAGTCCTTGTTGTGTAATGACCTCCACAACTTCGCCCGCTCGAAAGAACCCAGACACATTAGTAACACCAGCAGGAAGAAGACTTTTTCCATGATGAATGATGGCAGAGGCTGCCCCAGCATCTACTTCAATTTGTCCACTAACAAGCGAATGTAGCGCGATCCATTGCTTGTTCATCTTAATCACTTTTTGAGGAGCATTACCGATATACGTTCCATCACCTTTACCCTTCAAAACATCTAAAAACTTCTCCTGTCCAGATCCTGTTCCGATAAATACACTCACTCCAAGAGATAGTGCCGTCTTTGCAGCATCGATTTTTGATCTCATACCGCCAGTTCCAAGTTTTGAGCCCGCATCTTCAGCAAGAGAAGCAATTTCTTCCGTAACCTCAGGGAGGAAATAATACTTTTTCGCATCCGCATTTTTCTGAGGGTTTTGATCATATAAACCGTTCACATCTGTAAAAATCATGAGCATATCCGCCGAAACAAGCCCACTCACTAAAGCTGACAGCATATCATTATCACCAAAAGTGAGCTCCTCTAAAGAAATTGAATCATTTTCATTGATTATTGGAAGAGAGGAACGATTTAGTAGCTCTTCTAAAGTGGCATATGCATTACTGTATTGATCTTTTCTAGAAAAATCAGTTCTCGTCAGCAAAAGCTGCGCGGTAACGATACCATATTTACGGAATTCCTCCGTATACGCCTGCATTAACAGACTTTGTCCTACAGCCGCGGCAGCCTGCTTCCCTTTAATTGTTACAGGTCGACTTGGATACCCAAGAGCAGAAAAACCTGCAGCAATTGCCCCAGATGTAACCAGCAACACTTCATGTCCTTCCTGTTTCAATTGCGCCAAAGCAGCAACATGATCAGAAAGCTGTTCCTCAGAGATACCTTCATGATTAACTGCCAAGGAACTGCTTCCAATTTTCACGACAATTCGCTGTTTTTTCACTTTTGTACCTCCTATTCTAAATGCGAATTTTTTTGTAAATTAAACTTCTAACATGCTATTTAGCAATAAAGAGCAAAATAAAAATGACCGCTTCGCCCTTAATAAAAAGGACGAAACGATCATTGTTCCGCGGTACCACCTTTATTGATATAAATATATATATCCGCTTGACACCTATAACGAAGGTATACGCCTAAACTTTCGTTTAAGACTCAGGGATAGGTTCCATATTTTCTATACGAGGAATCTTTCAGCCGGTGAATTCCACTCTCTTTCGCAAGAAGATATATGTACTAGTTCCCTTCGACGATTTTCAATTTGATTTTTATACATTATGCAATATAGTGCGTTTTTATGTCAAGAGTCATTTTTTAAATTAAATTAATTTTCTAAATATCTCTTAGCATAAAGTGAAATTCATGTCTAAACATAAGTTTTTTATATTCATTACGTTGTTAATAGTGATGTTTACTAATCTTCAACATGATTTAAAATTTGATTAGTTAATATATAACAAAGATACTAAATTATTTAGAAATTACGCGTTTCATACAGAATAAAACTGATTTCTAAATTTTTTTATATTGCAAAAAACAATGTACTCTCTTAAAATGTTTTTTTATATTGCATGGGATATTATTAGTTTTTTCAGAATAATAATTTCAAACCGATATAATTTATTTTAGAAGGAGCAAAATTGAGTAAATATGGATAAACAAATTGGATTCATTGGATGCGGAAATATGGGGATAGCTATGATTGGTGGGATGATAACCAAAAATATAGTGCCTCCGGATAAAATAATTTGTTCAGATTTAAACCATACAAATTTAAAAAATGCTAGTAAAAAATATGGTATAACTACAACTACTGACAACAATGAGGTAGCTAAAAATGCTGACATTTTAATTTTATCTATCAAACCAGACCTATACTCATCAGTAATTAACGAAATAAACGAACAGATAAAAAACGATGTTATAGTCGTAACTATCGCTGCAGGAAAAAGCATTAAAAGTACTGAGGAAGCTTTTAATAAAAAGTTAAAGGTTGTAAGAGTAATGCCTAATACACCTGCTCTTGTTGGAGAAGGAATGTCTGCGTTATGTCCTAATGAAATGGTTACAGAAAAAGATTTAGAGGATATACTGAACATTTTTAATAGTTTTGGCCAAACAGAGATAGTAAACGAAAAATTAATGGATGTTGTAACATCTGTAAGTGGTTCTTCTCCAGCATATGTATATATGTTTATAGAAGCCATGGCAGATGCTGCTGTATTAGATGGTATGCCAAGAAATCAAGCATATAAATTCGCAGCTCAAGCTGTATTAGGCTCTGCAAAAATGGTACTGGAAACGGGAATACATCCAGGTGCATTGAAAGACATGGTTTGTTCTCCAGGTGGAACGACAATAGAAGCTGTAGCAATATTAGAGGAAAAAGGCTTAAGAACAGCTATCATTTCAGCTATAAAGCGTTGTACGCAAAAGTCTGTTGAACTATCCAGTCTCATAAAACATATGTAAAACAAAAAAAGGCGATTTTTTGTTCAGTTTTGAACGAACACCAACATCTATTGTGTTGTCAATTACAGTCGACACATGTGGAGTGCGTGGCGCAACTCACTTTAAAGTTTTAACAACAAAAAAACTTTTGATAGATTAAATAATTCTTTGCTAAAATCAGAATAAACAACTGATAAAAGGAAAGAGTTGGGAAAAGGAAAAAGGATCGTACGTAGTCACCTCAATCCTTTTCCCTATTTTTTTACCAATCCTTTACTCTGAAAATTATGATGTTTTGCTAAAAAAGGTGAGAGGGTGGATAAATAGCAAGAGTTTATTATTTCTGAACAAAAAAAGGCAGCAGGCCCAAAATAAAGTATGTTGAAAAGGTAATGCTGTTCATTTTGGGTAGCAGAGTGAGAGTAATGATGTTTTGTTTAGTTATGAAGAGAAGAATACTCATCGAAAGATATGTTTTAGCCACCTAAGGAAAGGTGGTTTATTTGTTGTTTAGGACATTATAAAAAGTTGACCAAACACTATTTCAAAGGTACTTAAATTAAAGAAACAGCAAGGTTAGGTTCCTAATTTGTAGGTTAACTAACTTACTTACAGAAATACTTGAATAATTTTCTTGTGTAGGTGGGGACAATAAGAAAGATGTCTAGGGTGTATTTTCTTGTTGAAATTTTTAAAATAAATAATTTTAACTTTAAAGAGCCACCTGGAGTTGTAATCAACTAACATATTCAAAATAGCAAAATAAGAAGACATCCTTTATAAAACATATGTCTTGAGGTGGTATGATGAAAAAAAATCGTAATATAAAGCGTTTAAAAAAGGATATTCAAGAACTTGATTCCTCCGACATACTGCTCCAAAATGGTCAAGATTGTGAACTCGAACAGAATATATACGTGAATGAAGAGCTTTTGAAACAAGTTTTTGAGAATTGTTCCGATATTGTTTTTCGTCCAATTCTCGTAAATGGGCAAACCAAAATGCTTCTAATTTATATAGATGGATTAGTGGATACAAAAACATTGGATCAGGTTGTTTTAAAACCAATGATGTACGAAGGAATGCCTAATGGACTAAAGAGTGTGGACTCAATAGGGGATATCATCCATGATCGGCTTATCGCTGTTTCTCAAATAAAGACGGTTTCAAAGGTTCGTGAGGTTATAGATGAAGTAATGAAAGCTAATATCGTCATTCTAACATACGGGGAGAATCAAGCTCTAGTTGCTGATTTAAAAGGGTTTGAAAAACGTAGTATTGAAGAACCATCTGCCGAAATCTCTGTTCGTGGGCCTCGTGATGGTTTTACAGAAACGTTAAGAGTCAATACGAGCCTTCTTCGTCGAAGAATTCGGAGCCCAAGACTAAAAATGGAACCCTATACGATTGGGGATTTATCTCAGACAGATGTGGTTATTGCTTACATTGAGGGAATTGCTCCAGATTCGGTATTGGAGGAAGTACGACAACGGGTCGAGCGAATTAAAATTGATGGGGTATTAGAGTCAGCCTTCATTGAAGAGTTTATCGAGGACCAACCTTTTTCTCCCTTTCCTCAAATTCAGAATACCGAGCGGCCGGATGCAGTGTGTGCAAGCCTATTAGAAGGGAAAATCGCTATTTTAGTAGATAACACACCATTCGTTCTGATCGTTCCTATGACATTCTGGACAGGTCTACAAGCAGCGGAGGATTATTATGAACGATCCATTTACACAACCTTTGTTCGATGGATACGTTTTATTTTAATCAATGTTTCTTTATTTCTTCCTTCCCTCTACGTTGCGATTACAACCTTTCATCCGAAATTGATCCCAACAAATCTACTTATTAGTATTGCATCGGCGCGAGAAAGCATACCTTTCCCGGCTGTCATAGAAGCACTGATGATGGAATTTTTGTTTGAGGGTTTGAGGGAAGCAGGCGTTCGATTGCCAAAGCCGATTGGATCAGCAGTTAGTATCGTGGGAGCACTTGTCATCGGACAAGCTGCTGTGCAAGCAGGCATTATTTCGGCACCATTGGTCATTGTTGTGGCTACAACTGGTATTGCGTCGTTTGCTTTTCCACGCTACAACTTGGGAACAGCCTATCGTATGTTACGCTTTCCGATGTTGATATTGGCAGGGATGCTTGGGCTGTATGGCATTGCTATAAGCACCATTGCGATTGTGATCCATCTTACAAACATTCGTTCTTTTGGTATTCCTTATCTAAGTCCGGTTGCTCCTCAGATTCCTCGCGATTTGAAGGACGTTTTACTCCGAACACCTCGGTGGAATATGACTCGTCGTCCATTAATGATTTCAGGTGAGGATAAAACGCGTATTCCAGATGGACAACAACCAGGTCCGAAACGGGGGAAAGAGACAGAATGAGCAAGCACAAGTTACTTTGTATGATGTTGATCGTTTCTTTATTTTTCTTGACGGGCTGTTGGGATCGTACCGAGTTAAACGACCTGGCAATAGAGTTAGGTTTGGGGCTTGATCAAGCGAAAAATAACAAGCTTGAAGTCAGCGCTCAATTTATTATACCTTCAATGATGGGGATGGGCCAGAGTGGAAGAAGTGATTCAGGAAAACCGTTTTTTATAGAATCGGGTACTGGAAGGGACACACTTGAAGCTGTACAAAAGATGCAAACAAAATTGTCAAGAGAAGTCTTTCGAGGGCATCATCGTGTGATTTTGATTGGAGAACCATTAGCTAGACAAGGTCTTGCTAATGTATTAGATAACTATAGCCGCGATCCTGATATTAGATTACGAGCAGATGCGCTCGTAGTAAAAGGAAGTTCTGCAAAAGAGTTTCTGGAAGCATCTTCACCTTTAGAAAATATCCCGGCAATTGGGGCACAAAAAGAACATGCGCAATCGGGTGGATTAGGAGACAGTTCTTTAGTAAATTTTCTTATTGCCGGTGCTAGTGATGGAATCAACCCTATCCTACCCGTTATTAAATTGATCCCTAGTTCTAATGACCAAGATCAACCGGGTGTCAAAGAATTTCAATATGTAGGTGGAGCGGTTTTTAATAAAGACCTTAAATTGATAGGATATTTAAATAATCAGGAAGAATCAATCACACTTTGGGTGGCTAATCGTTTGAGTAAACAGACTATTACAGAAACTGTCCCACAGGGGAATGGAAATGCCAGTTTATATATGACAAAAATCGCGAGTAAAATAAAGCCCAGTATTCACGGGAACACCATCAAGTGTGACATTGTTCTTTCTGGTGAAGGAACCATTCAGGAGAACAATACGAATTTAGATATTACGCAGCCTAAAAACCTTACCTTTTTAGAACATGTACTGGAAAAAAAGGTCGAAAAACAAGCTCTCCAGACAATCGAAAAGGTTCAAAAACAATTCGGAACCGATATCTTTGGCTTGGGAGAAGCTATTCATCAAAGTAATCCATCCAAATGGAAAGTACTAAAGAAGGAGTGGGACAAACAGTTTTCAAAAGTACAGGTCTCTGTCCATGCAAAACTGACTATTCGGCGAGTAGGTCTGACCGGACCATCTTTGCAGGTAAAGCAAAATGAAATAAAAAAATAAGGAGGCAAATGGATTGTGAGAAATTCAATGAAAATCTCTGGCACGCAAATCTTTTGGATGATGTTCACATTAGAAGTGGGACAAACAATTCTTCTGATCATCCCATCTACGATTCGTACTGTCAAACAAGATGCGTGGATCTCGATGGTGATTGCAGGGCTTGCTGGGATTGCCATTACTTTTCTGGCAACCAAACTCAGTTCGCTTTATCCGAATCAAACCATGATTGAATTTAGTCAAACACTTCTCGGCAAATGGCTAGGAAAGCTGATGGTGATTCCCTATTTACTTACATGGTACTGGATTAATGGGATAACAGTCCGTGAATTTGGTGATTTTATTATTACATCTTTGTTTCATAATACACCTCTGTGGGTCATTGTCTTTCCTGCCATGTTACTGCTTATTTTTATCATATACCAAGGTGGTGTGGAAGGCATTGGACGCTTAAGTGAAATCTTTGGACCGATGGTGCTTTTAATGATATTGTCTGTAATCATTTTGAATCTTAGCAATATGAATTGGCATTATATGCTACCCATTTATCAAGATTCTGGATGGCTTCCAATCCTTAAAGGATCCTATACCCCTGTAGCCGCTTTTTTTGGAGAGTCTGTCATGATGACAATGTTCGTCTTCTTTATGGACAAACCGGACAAAGCGTCATCAAGGGCGATGTGGGGAGTAGGACTGGCTGTTTTCATTGTATCAATCGGAACATTAGCGGTGATTTTAACATTCGGTCCGAATTTGCCTTCAAGGTTTCTTTATCCAGTTTACGATTTGAGTCGGTACATATCTGTAATGGGATTCATTCAAAATGTGGATATTCTGATTGTTATTATTTGGTTCTTCAGTATTTTTGTTAAACTGGCGTTATATATGTTTCTCGCTTGTTATGGAACAGCACAAATGTTTCACCTAAAGGATTGGCGAAAAGTAGCTTGGTTTGTTGCTCCTATTTCGTTAATCATGGCTGTGTCGATTAAAAATATCCAGATATTTACCCATTATTATTACATGTTTTTCGTGATCCCAATTGCATTTCCCGTCTATGAGCTAGGGATTCCCTTGCTGTTGTTGGTGGTTGACATGATTCGAAGAAAAATTGCTTAGCCCAATGGGTAACTTGATTAAATGTAATGGCAAAAGGCTTATAAACCTTTGAAAAAAATAAAACCTCCTTGATCTAATTAAACCCGGTCGGTCAACCAAGTTTAATTAGTCAAAGAGGTATGATATGTATGGATAACAATAGCTTAGCAACCTGTAAATGGAATTGTAAATACCAACCACACAGTCTTTGCTCCAAAATATACAAGACAAGTGAACTATGGAAAACTAAAAGGAAGATTGGTTAGTTTTTAAGAAAGTTATGAGAAATCCATATTGCATCAGAATCAGTAATGTTCCAATTACCTCCTTTATAATAATAGTTTATATATCTTCCTCGGGCGACCCTTTGTACTTGGATTTTCCTCAGCTATAACTTGAGCAAGTCCATTTACTTCTAACCTACTTAATATACGTCGAGCACTGCGTGTTGTAATTTGCATATATTGGGCAAGTTCATTAGCACTCATTTCTTCATTTAAACGTTTTTTTATAATCGATTTCAATTTATGAAGCGTTGCTACACTGAGAGAGGTTTTTTCTCTTATCGATTCTATTTGTTCTGATGTATAAGAAAAAGTAAGTTGTTCTTCTTGGCCAAGTGGGCCTGCAATTCTCTTATCATCAAAGCAAACAGCCCATGAACCTTTTCCCCATTTTCTGCTTTGTAATAAAGCGTTCCATGCATTGATTTCTGCCTCGTATGCTGAATGACCAATTCCAATACCGCAAGTCTCTGCTTCTACCTTCAAGTCTTTAAACGATTCGATCTCTGCTATACGTGTGAAGCCATCGGTAATATCTTGTAAAAAACCTCTTGTTGAAAAGATTACATAACGTCCTGGACCACTATTAAGAATTGATCCTTGAATTTTTTTCGCATATGCACGTAACTTCTTAATAAATTCAACTTCAATTTCATGAAGCTTGTCAGTTGTAAATGCTGTATTGGCCATACTTGCAAAAGCGGCATCATACTCAATAATTTGTACAGCAATTTGAGCTCTTTTAAAATGTAGCATTTCATATTCTCTGCGAATTTCATATACAGCAGAGATAACAGAAGTCTCTGTTGGGAATATTCGATAGGCTGGTACGCCAAGATTCTGTAATTGTTCTTGAATTGGATGACCTGTCATTACTGCTTTTGTATAGCCTTTTTTGTAGCAATGATAATGAAAGTTGATTAACGACTGTAATTCTATCGATTCTGATTCAACATATTGTACGGATGTTTTAATACCAGCTTCTTGTAACATTCGTTCAATCGCGTCACGAGAGAAAGAATCGTAACTGATTTCATCAACTTTCAATTGTTGATCATGAGATAGTTTCAGGAATACGCTATATATAGTAGTACCGTGGTATCGGATGTGAAAAATAGGATCGGATATTTTCCCCCATTTTTGAACTCTATCATATGTAATTGGACCCGTACAAAGCCACATTGTTATTTCACTCTTACGTGGTAAAACACGTTGATTTAAATCTTCCTCAGTTAAGAACTCTATTGGAATACAAATTATGTCGTTGAATTTCTTCAAAAATTGTTGAACTACTTCAACTGAATCACTTGGTCCAAGTAAACCTAGTATTATACTCAATGTCTTTCGCTCCTTCCATTATATAGTGTAACAGAAAGTAGGCTATTAAAACCTAAAACAGAAACTTAGTTCTTTTTCAGAATATTGTGTCTAAATTTAAAAGGTATGCTATAATTTAGGAAAAGTCCGAAAATAGTCCTAAAATGAAATTATAGGAGGGAAAATCTTTTATAGGTTACGTGATTGTTCTTAAAAGGATGATTATTAAGCGGGACAACCATGGAAAAAGTACAAATGAGCAAATAGACACGTCATTTTATCTTTTCAATACTATTCTTAGGATGGATTATAGATTCTTTGGCGTTGTTTGGTATGAATATTGCGATGATACCGATTAATTAAGAATTGCACTTTTCCAAAAAAAGAGTGGTATGGTGATTAGCAGCTTCTGGTTAAGTAGTGGGTGTATGACACTTTTTGCAGAGGGGTTCAGGAAAGTTTGGTTCGAGTAATGTGATCCAATCCGCCACAAGTGTTACAGATAATATAATAGTGTAATAACATTCCCAAAATAACAATGAAGGGGATTTTATGTAAAATCAAAAGATACTATGGTAACCATAACATTAATTTATTGATATTCCGCACTTTACTAATATGCAACAGTTAAAAAATTGGAAAGATGGAGAGCAGCTATTATGGAATTAAGACATCTAAAAACTTTCAAATTTGCAGCAGATTACTTAAATTTTACAAAGGTTGCACAACAGTTAAACTTCACGCAACCTGCTGTAACCGCACAAATTCAGACGCTCGAAAAAGAATTGGAACAGCAGCTATTTATACGGATTGGAAATAAGATCTTTTTGACACCTGCAGGTGAAATTCTTAAAACATATACGGATCAGCTTTTTCCCATAGTAGAGGAGATTGAATCATCATTCGCCGAACTTTCAAATTCGTACGGCAATGTAACGATTGCCGCTACTGAAGGCTTTTGGACGTATTATTTTCCTAATATCATACCTGAGTTACTGAAGCAATATCCCCAGGTACAGCTTAAGTTGATTTCCTGTAATAGGGATGAAATTATAAAAGGGATAGAATCAAATAAATACGATATAGGGATTATTTCGGGCGAGTTATATAAAAATGGAATGACAAATATAGTGATTTCAGAGGACGACGAATTGGTTACAGTGGTTTCTAAAGAGTTATATGCTAAGTACCCGGTAGACCAATTACTGACGAAATTTCCTTTTTTACAACTCCAAGCTGATGGATGTTATGATACGAGGATCAGTA
The DNA here is from genome assembly GCF_002566505.1 of Bacillus sp. AFS077874. Lineage (NCBI taxonomy): Bacteria > Bacillati > Bacillota > Bacilli > Caryophanales > Bacillaceae > Bacillus > Bacillus sp. AFS077874. The sequence continues at coordinate 14,634 of NZ_NUYF01000013.1, read as the reverse complement.
AATATTTCAGACAAATGAAACTCTTATCACAAAACGTAATAGAATTTGGAAGTTTAGAAGGAATCAAAATGGCAGTATTAAATAATATTGGGGTAGGCATGGGAGCCAGTGTCAGCCTAAAAGAAGAAATTAACAATGGTGATTTAGTCCCAATCCTAGTTACTGAGAACATAAAAATAAAAACCTCTATCATTACGTTGAAGGAAAAAGAAAACCTAGAAACAATTCAATCTTTTATTAATGTAATCCAAAAAAATTGGAATAGCATTTCTACTATGGCGTAAAAAAGCCGAACGATATTCTTTTAGTAGTGATATAACAGCGAGATTAGTAGGGAAGTAGTTACATTATGACAGGTGGAACGGTTCCGATGCAATAACTTTAGACCAATTGCTATGAATCTCTAACTCTTGGACATACTGATACAATTATTCTAAAAAACTGTGTTCGGTATGAAAAAACAAAATTTGTTCAAATGGAAGTATGGAGTCATATGATACGATTATTTTATTGTAAAATAGCCTTTAATTAGAGAGTCAATCAATTGATTAATGTATCCGCATCTGCAATAATTGCTATTAAAGAACAAATGATAAATGACTCTTGAATAATGTTAATAACCAATAATATACAGACCACTTTGATGTTGAGAATGGAACACATTTAAACAATTGGAAAAGTATAGATTTTTATCTCCACTTAGCAAATAGCCTATCCATCATTTACAGATGGATAGGCTATTAAACTTATTTCAAGCTATAAGCCTTAATGATTCTTAAGAAATCTTGTTTCCTTGATAATCCAAAGAAGCTGCTCGTAATGATACATATTCAGCATTCTTCGGATTGTTGATCTTGGTTACCCACTTGTTATCGGATGTACGCTCTAGTTCCACAGTCTCCCACGACTCACCTTCATTAAAGGAAACCTCTAATGTCGCTCCTTCTAGCTTACCGTAATCTGCTACACCTTCAAGTTTTGCAACAGATAGTTCGAGTGGAGTGGAAGGTGCCGCAAGTGCGTTACTGTTCATATCGGTCACAATCTTATAATCCAGTGAATAGAATGGGAGTAAAGTTTGGCCTATTTGAGACCAGAATGTCCATTCTGTATGCGTACTTAATGATGTTTTCCAGCGATTCGGGTCTCGCTTCGCATCACTTACTAGACGGTATTATGTTTTTTCTTCTGGGACTGGATTATTTAAAATAGTTTGTCCTTTTCCTTCTATAAGAAGAGTATTTCCTTGGTACAATTTAAGTGTTTGAAATTTTTTACGATTCCGCAGATGTGACCTGACCTGTAGAGCCTATTCCTGAATCTACCCAATCAGGAATATCAAATTGTAAATTGTTCCCTTGGCGGTTAGGTGTCCAATAACCTTGACCCAAACGCGGACGAGCTATTGGAGAAACCAGTCTTCCTGAAGTTTTTGTCCTTTTTCATAAGTAACAAAAGGCTGAACTTTCCATGGATGGGATGGTACTCCTACTACTCTGCCTTGGTGAGACCAGCGAGTATCTTTCACTGCTGAAACCCACTCTGTTCGAGCAGAAGGCAACTGCAGTGGTTCCCAATTCATTAAATTAAAAGTGTCATTTTGATACGGACGTAAATCATATCGGACATCTTCACCAACTGCTTCACCATCTGATTTGTAACTCGTGTCGATCTTAACGAGTTCATTGTTAGATGGTTTATATTTTAAATTCTCTGGAATCTGGCCTTGGTGAACATCCACCAAATCATATACATACGGTGTATATGGTACACCTTCAACTAGCAGGTGCAGGTTACCGGAATGTGCTGCTGTAATCAATTTATCGCCTACAACCTTACTGATTCCAGTAACGGTAAGTGGGATGTTCGTGCCTCTTGGATTTCCTATTTCATTTCCCATCAACGGAATGAATTCCTCTTCATTATAGTTTACGATAATCATCAGTTTTGCACCCGCGGCAAGTGCCGTAGTGGCCTGTGCACGTGTCCCATCGAGTGTCTCTCTAAACGTACCTTGGATACGATCGACGACAACTACTTTGCCATTTGCATCCAGACCCTCATAGTCAGCTGGTGTTCCTTTTCCTACATAAACCGTGTCTAAGTTATATTTACCATCAAAAGGTGTAGTTCCATACTCAAGTATATCATCCAACACTGTTTCTTTAAACTGGATCTCAAGTCGAGGTTTTACTAAATGCCAGCGAGTCAGAAATTCGAATTCTCCTGTCTTAACTTTCTCTGTTGGTTGTGCATATATTTTATCGGTGTCTGCAGACATAAAATACGCAGCGGTTACTTCATTGTCACCAAAGGAACGGTGGAATTGCAAGCGACTATATTGTGATTCTGTCTTCTTTGGCACTTCAACTGTAATTTCTTTTGCATTTCGTGCATCAAGTTCCACGGTTTGAGGACCGTCTACCTTGAATTCAGGATTACCGACTATTGCATTACTACCATGATCGGTGTCAAAGTCCGATTCTATACGAGTCATGGCTGAATACGTACCAGGTGCTACACGAATTGTTTTTGTTCCCACTATCGGAATAAATGTAGGTTTCATATTATCGCCAACGATTGCGACTATCGCAGGAACCTTATCTCCAATAAGGTCTGTAGCGTTTAACGTTAGCGGATACCTCTCATCTTCTTTCTCTATGCCCATTGAAGTATGAGCCACTTGCTTGCCTTCAGAATCAGTTGCTGTGAGGTGACCCTCATAACGACCCCAGTTACCAAGCTTCGGATCTACTGTAACTGTTATTGTCTTTGTACCATTAGCTGGAACCGAGATCTTGCTCTCAGAAATGGTTAACATACCATTTGGTACAGCATCACCTTTTGTACTCTTAAATTCCGCTTGAAGATCTAGAGTGACAGCGGAGTCACTGTCGTTTGTATACGTGACTATTTTTTGTATAGGCTGCGCATGATCGTATGGCCACTGAAGAAAGCCGAACGACAGAGAACCCGTTGCACGAACGGTGCTGTTTAGAGCTGCAGGTACATCCAATCGGCCCGTACCGATATAATAAGGCGAGTAATCTAATCTTTTAGCGGTATTCATCAACGCTTCTTTTAGCTGAGTGCCATTCCACTCAGGATGCTTCTGCAGAAGGATCGCAGCAGCACCCGCCACATGTGGGGTTGCCATGGATGTACCGCTCATACTCAGGTAAGATCCGCTTCCTAGTCTTGATAGTGCAGATCGAGCAGCAACAATCCCAGTACCCGGTGCAGACAGGTCAGGTTTCAATCCCCCATCTCCAAGACGAGGTCCTCTTGATGAGTAAGGAGCAAGGTTGTCTGCCTTATCCACAGCACCGATCGTTAAAGCAGCATCTGCAGCTCCTGGTGAACCGATGGCTCCTTCTCTACCATCGTTACCGGCAGCAATAACAAATAGTGCACCTGTTTCTTCACTTAGGTTATTTACGGCTTGGGACATCGGGTCTGTTCCGTCACTTTTCCCGCCTCCCAAACTCATGCTTACAATCTTGGCGTTGTGTGCAGCCCATTCCATACCATCAAGAATCCAAGATTCGAAACCGTGTCCTCCTTTGTCTAACACTTTACCTACAAGTAAACGTGCTTCAGGAGCAACTCCTTTGTACTTACCATCAGAAGCAGCACCTGTCCCTAATACCGTTGAAGCAACGTGTGTACCATGCCCGTGAAAATCATCAACCGTTTCTCCAGGTACAAAGCTTTTTGCCTCTTCTATTTGATTTACAAGATCGGGATGATTAGGATCGATGCCTGAATCAAGTACCGCTACCTTAACCCCCTTACCTGTAAAACCAGATTCCCAAGCCGTTGGGGCACCAATCTGAGGTACGCTTTGGTCTAATGTGGCTTCCACACGACCATCAAGCCAGATCTTTTCAATACCCTCGTCGAATAATACTGATTTAGAATTGGGGTTCTGGGAAGCCTCATGTGTGATATCCTTCCAGAACGTCTCCGCTTCTTTTTTAGATGTTGCAAGAGCGGCACCATTAATACTTTCTAACACACGAACCTTTTTTGCTCCTTTTGGGGCCTTCTTTGTTTGGACGGAGCTTGCTTTGGACTCTGTGTATTCCTTCTTTGTTTGGAAGGAGCTCGCTTTGGAATCTGTGTATTCTACGATAACTGGCAGGGAAGAGAGACTTTTATCATCATAGCCGTCCGCTATTAATTTCGTTACATTAAACAAATCCTCGTCCAGTTTGTCAGCAGCCAGATAAGGTATAGCTGAACTTGGTATGACATAAGTTTCTTCACCAATTGTATACATTTGTACGCCTGCATTGTTCGGATCAGCAGGTTCCACGTTTATGACACTTTTACCGTTTTCAATCTTTTTAACCTTAACGACGTCACCCGTAATTAAGGTAATGGTTTGTTCGTTGGAACCACTCAAAGCGTTAACAACGGCAGCACTATTAAGTGTTTTGTCTAATGACGATTTATCATAGGCTTTTACGTTATAAGACGAAGAAGCAAAAACAACCGTAGATAAAGAGGCAGCTAAAAACGTATTCAATTTCATTTTTTTCATCATACATCCTCCTAGTAGATATGAATAAGTTACAAATGTTGAGAAATATCTTAAAGTAGAATTGAATAGTGTACATTAAGAGATTCCTAACAGGTTAAAAGAAACACCTTCTGGACCAATTACCGATTCTGTATCAGAGATATGTAGTTTCTAGCTGTATATGAAATAAATTGGAACATCGAATTTAATAGATTTGTATATCTTTTTGCTCTTTTGCTATTACTTTATTGGAAAGTATCGAATGAATATTGAGGCTGCTGAAAAATGCCATAGAAGTTTCTTTATTAATTAATGAATTAAATTCCATAAGACCCCCCTTTTCTAATTTTAACAGAATTTTCAGAATACTAGTGATAAACTGTTCCTTTCTTCTAATTTTGAATTTCCCATACTGATTTTGCCTCTTATTAGAGTAATAGTTTCAGTATGTCTAAGATTTAGAGATTCATTGCAAGTGGTGATAAGCTGCTTTAGTTCGAGTTCTTGGCTACTGCATCTTATATTAAAAACTTTAAGGTTTTACGAGTTTATTGTAAAATCATGAAATATTATGGTAACCATAACAATATTTTATTGATATTCGACAAAATACTAATATGCAAAATCCAAAAAATCTGCTTCTGGTGAAAAGGTAATGCAAATGAATTGATGGTTAAATGGGTGAAAAAGGAAAAATATGAAGTTAATGAAGTTGAGTTATGGAGAGATAATAGTTGATTAGTGGAGAAGTAGTTGCGTTATGACAAGTGGAAAGGTTCCGATGCAACAACTTTAGGACAATTGCTATGGATCTCTAACTCTTGAACATACTGATACAATTATTCTAAAAAGCTGCGTAATCGGTATGGAAAAACAAAATTTTTTTCAAATGGAAGTATTCAAGCTGACATTATTTTGTTAACGGTGAGATGCTATCTACGGTACGCAATTAGTTTCCGCGATTAGGTGGAAATGATGGGGAACGAGGCTTATCCATTACTCACACAATCATTTTGTGATGGGAACATCAATACGGTCCTTAATTGAATAAGAGAATCTTTCCTCAACTCAAACAAACCAATGACTCATGGGCAGTGAATAAACGTACATCAAAGTAAAAGAATAATGGATGTATTTACATCGTGTAGTCGGATCAAAAGGAAATACCATTGACTTTTTCCTTAGTGAGGGATGCCAAATCAGCCAAGCGCTTTTTGAAAAAAGCCTTGGCTTTTTCGTATGTTGCCAGACCACTTGTAATATAACCAGATTTTTTGGATTGTGCAGATTAGTATAGTGCTGAATATCAATAAAATAATGTTATGGTTACCATAATATTTCATGATTTTACAATAAACGCGTAAAAATTTAAAGTTTTAATATAAGATGCAGTAGCCAAGAACACTAACTGAAGCAGCTTATATTATTTATTTGGTTCTTGTGCAAGAACTTCAAAGCACTTGCAATGAATCTCTAACTCTTGGACATATGGATAATATTACTCTAAAAATGAGGTATGGTCGGTATGGGAAATTCAGAATTTTAAGAAAGGAGCAGTTGGTACAGAAGGTATAGAAATAGTAACTGGCTTCCAGAATGCTCCTGTAGCAGCAAAGTCCGCTTCAGCTGTCGGCGAAAAACAAACTCTGTTGGTTGATGTTGCAGAATCAGGGAAAGACAACAAATTCTGGAATTTAGAAAAAAATGAATACATTGATATTTCGTTTGGCGTAAAGCATGATGAGTCAGCAACAAATGATTATCAAGGTGTAACATACTCTGCTAATCTATCTGTAATAGCTAAACAAAAAGACGATGGTGCTTTATACAAGTAATGTAATGATCATAAGCAGGTACAGCAAATGGTACGTTAAAACCTCTCTTGTGCAAACTATAGTTAGATTCTAGATAATTTCATGATTCCCAAGAACCGGTGACGCTTCATTATGACGTTGCTGGTTTTTTACTCTTTATATTTCTATTCTTTAGGAATAAGCGGAGAAAAGGGGTTACAGATGGTACTTTGGATTTGAGCGTCGACCAGCCAGTTGTAATGAGAGTTGACGAAATTAAGCGAAGTGGCACAATGGAGCGCGGCTTCCAATTAATCATAAAATTACTTTAAAAATAAAGGACGTTCATCTACTTGCTAATTAAACTGTAACATATGCAAAAGATAATAACGGGGCAGCTAAATTCGGCAGTCATATCAAGATAGAATTCTTACTGGAGAGTTATTTGGATGGAGGGGTATAGGTGTGGCTACTTTATTACAACAGATAACAAAAGAGATAGAAGAAAAGAGATATGAATTATTTGATATTAATAAGCGGTATGGATTACTTCATTCCAAAACCATTCAATGTAGTCAAGAGCTAGACAAGTTATTAAATCAGTTATTCAAAGAAAGGTATGTTGGGATGTGGTTTTAAGCCAGCCTATATACAAAATTAACAATTGTAAAGACTTCTTTTGATGTTTTTCTTACAAATTGAAGGAACTTTATTCTGTAGTATTTAGTGATTATACGTAAACTCATCATCATCTCATGTAGTGCCATTTGCAGACTATACATGTTGAGTGCGTGGCGCAACTCATTTAAAAGTAAGGCAGCAAGCCCATTTGGGCGCTGCCTTTTTATTTATAATTAAGGACTGGAAAAATTATATTGAATTGTAACTTTGCCACTAATATTACAAGTGATGCGATTAATTAGAACGTCCAAAACCTTAGGAACAATTTCGTTCAGTTTGATAATGTCTTTTATCGAATTATTTACGTAACTTTCATCATTACGAGTATACAGTTTATATTCTAATTCAACTAATTCTTCTTGCAATTTATTTTTCTTTCCATCGGTTATTTCACGGCTGGTTTAGTTATATAAGTAGCAAAAAAGGATCTTCAAAAAAATCGAAGAACCTTTTTTATTGGCTAAAAACGTTTAAATTACACAATCGCTTAATGGTCAATAGATTAATTTAAAAACCCAAGTCAAAATATATATTAATAGTACGATTGATAGAGATTTTCCATGCATTTTTAGTTAAAATCATTTGAATTATACCAAAAATAGGTCTTAAGCCCCGTAAAAAAAACCATTTGTCACACCATTCTAGCAGATATACAATTCTATTAAATTCAGTGTTACCTATTCACTTCTTTACAGCTAGAAACTACATGCCTCTGATACAAAATCGATAATTCGTCCAGGTGATGTCGCTTATAATCTATTAGCAATCTCTTAATTTACCCTAATCAACAATGAACCCTAATTTATTCATATCTACTAGGAGGATGTATGGTGAATAAAAGGAAATTGAAGACGCTTTTAGCTACCTCTTTATCTACGGTTTTTCTAGCTTCCTCGTATTGTCTAAATAGACTTCGATAGAAGATGGAACAAAAGTATAAAGTGTACATAAGACAGCATGGTTAGAAAAAGAGTGTAATAGTTTACGAGTGTAAAATTACAATACATTCTAACAATATGTATATGAAATAGTCTTAGAGTATTTCCTTCGTTTGATTGATCATACAATGACAGCAACTTGTACGTTATGACATCACAAGTGCAAACTTTGTATAGATCCTAGCTTATTAATGTTAACAAGAACCGGTGACGCTTCGTAATGACGTTGTCGGTTTTTTAAGATTAATTTCTCTATTCTGTAGAAAAAGCAGTGAAAAAGGGTTGAAGAAAGAATTTTGGATTTGAGCATTCACCAGCCGTTTCTCACTAGTGTCAAAATGGAATGCAGCTTTTTAGTTAATCGATTAAATTATTCTAATTTTACTGTAACAAGTGCAAAAGATAACAACTGAGTAGCAAATTTAGCAAGTCACATCAATATAAAAATCTTTATAAGAGATTTATTCGAATGGGGGCATATAGGAATGGTTACTTTATTACAACAACAAGCAACACTAGCAATAGAGGAAAAGAGAAATGAATTATATGATATTAATAAAAGGTATGGATTTCTTCATTATAATACCATTCAATGTAGTCAAGAGTTAGACCAGTTAATAAATCAGTTATTCAAAGGATATACTGCTTTGAAGGATGAGCGTTATGAATACTTGATGAATTAGACATCGATATTCTAAACTTATAGTGCTTGGCATCAATTGCTGTTCATACCAAGATTTAGGATTAGATGGAAACTTAACATCATCTCATTTATGATTATCTGATAAAATGCATGAGTAGAGAAAAGGAAAAAGGGACAATCGCAGTCACCTCAAGCCTTTTCTCTCTTTTTTTATCAAGACTTTATTTGATGAATAATAATGATTTGCTAAAAAAGTTAGAATGAAAAATGTGAAAAAACGGATTTTATAGCGAGGGTTTATTATGAATGGGAAAAAATAGGAACGTAGGAATGTGGGTTTGAGCCCGAATAGAAGTAAGAAACAGCTGATATAACAATGTTTGAAGGAAAGAGAGAGGATTCTAAGAACCTGCTTTAATTTCAATCCTTTCAATTATTCGATGTAATAATTCAGGCGTTAATATATCAACTTAGTAAATCAAGAAAGAACCTTTTGAAGAGTGTGGATTTGTTCACGTTTATTTGAATCAAAAAAATTCTTTTCCTGCAACTTGCACTTATCGAATGGTTGTTTTTTTAGGTGGAATATTGAATGTAAATGAAGTAGCTGGCTTCGGATTAACAAGTTTGTCATTTATTTTCCATATTTCTAAAATGGCATGAATTGTATATGTTCCTGCAGGTACGCTCCCTCCATCATTCGTTTTGTAATTCCACGTACTTTTCCATTGGATTTGTTCGCCACTGTTTAACGACTCATTTTGAATCACCTGTAAAAAAAATTTCCTTTTACTAAAATGATACACCTGTTTTCCTTGTGCATTATACACCTTATAATCATAAAACTGGCTTGTTGGAAACTCTATTAGCATTGGCTGATCACTATTATTTTTATATGTAAAAATAAGCGTGGCTTTTTCCACGTCTGCAATGACATCTCCATTCCATATCCAATCTGTCATGCCTTTATCCTCCTTAGCTAAGATTAATTGATTCCCGCAAACAAAAATCATCTTATATACCCATTATCACAAAAATTCTTGATTGTCAATATATTCATTTATAAACCCAAGTCAAAATCTATATTAATAGTACGATTGATAGAATTACAATGTTATAATATTCAAAATTATTAAAAATGTAAAAAAGTGTAAAAAAATATAAAAAAATGTAAAAAAATGTAAAAAAATAGGTCGTCCCCCCCCTTACGAAACCCCATTTGTCATCCTATTCTGACAAATATATAATTCTATTAAAATTCAATGTTACCCATTCATTTCATATACAGCTAGAAACTACATAATTCTGATACAGAATCGGTAATTGGTTTAGGAGGTGGCCCTTTCATCTTGTTACCAATCTCTTAATTTAAACTATTCAACTATGAATCCTGCTTCAAGATATTTTTTAACATTTGAACATGCAGTCAATGTTGTAAGTCTCATCGCAAAACCTATTTTATAAGTTAATGGGTTCAAGCATAAGGGAAGGGAGGGAAAAAGTTAGGTAATTTCAATCTAAATATGGAGGTATAAACATGATAAAAATCAACAAAAAATTACTTGCATCGTCAGCAGCTTTCCTACTTACCATAAGCTCACTTGTTGCACCAGTTGGAAATTATGGTAAGGCTTATGCAAGTAAAAATAATATGAATAGTAATAACCTTGAATCTAATGAAGTAATAGAGAATAAAATAAGTCCAGAACTTAAAAAAGAATTTGACAACAAGTCTCAAAATAGCTTTCTTGTTAAATTTAAGGATCAGGTAGATACAGTAAAGGTTGCTAATGAAGCCAAGGCTAAGAATAAGCAGCTATCAAATGTAAAAAAAGAGTTAGTAGTTCGTTCATCAATCGTTTCTGAATTGAGAATTAAAGCAGATTCATCACAGAGTAATTTGAAGAAGTATTTAGTAAAAGAAAAAAATAACGGAAATGTAAAGGATATTAAATCTTTTTACATAGTAAATGGTATGGCAGTTACAGCAACAGAGGAAGTTATGAAAAACATAGCAGCTATGCCTGAGGTTGAAAGTATTAAACCTAATGGAATTACAAAGTTAATCGAGCCTGAAAAAACTATTGGAGCCGCTGTTCAAGCGGATGATAATACAGAATGGGGTCTTAAAAAAATTGGGGCGCCTGACGTTTGGACCTTGGGAATAGATGGAACAGGGATAGTCGTTGGTAGCATAGATACAGGAGTTCAGTGGGATCACCCGGCATTAAAGACAAAATATAGAGGATATGACCCAAATAATCCAGATAATCCAAATAATGAATTCAATTGGTTTGATGCAACTGAAAAAAACGGGTCAGTACCGTACGATGATGTTGGTCATGGAACCCATACAGTGGGTACTATGGTTGGTTCAGAACCAAATGGAACAAATAAGATAGGTGTTGCGCCTGGAGCAAAGTGGATAGCTGCTAAGGCATTTACAAAAGATGGCGGAAATGATGCTGATTTAATAGCGGCTGGTGAATGGATGCTTGCACCTAAGGATAGAAATGGAGTACCACATCCAGAAATGGCTCCTAATGTTATTAATAACTCATGGGGAGGCGGTCCTGGAGTAGATGATTGGTATAGAACAATTATAAGAAACTGGAGAGCAGCAAATATAGTCCCAGTATTTGCAGCAGGAAATACAACCCCTTACAATGCTGGTGGGCCAGGATCAGTTGCTAATCCTGGAAATTATCCAGAATCCTTTACAGTAGGAGCAATTGACATAAACAACAATTTAGCCGGCTTCTCATTAAGGGGGCCATCACCATATGGTGGCATTATTAAGCCAAATATTTCAGCACCTGGAGTTAATATAAGATCCTCAGTTCCAGGAAGTGTATATGAGGGTGGGTGGAATGGAACCTCGATGGCAACTCCACATACATCAGGACTTGTAGCATTACTTCTACAGGCCAATTCATCTTTAAAAGTTGACGATATTGAAAGAATAATAGAGAATACAGCAACTCCTTGTACTAACGCTGAATATCCTGAAACTCCTAACAATGGATATGGACATGGTGTTATAAATGCATTTAAGGCTGTAACATCAGTTATGCAAGGAATTTCTGAGATTAAAGGCCAAGTATCAACAGATGCCAAGGATACAGTTCCACCAACATTTAAACATATACCTGTTAAAGAGACATACCAAGGATTGAAACAAGATTTAAAAATAGATGTACAGGATAATGTAAGCGTCGAGACAGTTGAGCTGCAATATAGAAATAATTCATCGGATGAGTGGACAACGGTTGCAGCTGTAAGGAAGAGTGGGGACTACAAGTCAGGAAGCTATGAAGCTGTAATTCCAGCTGATAAAGTAGTGGCAGGATCAAATCTATCTTACAGATGGAGAATAGTTGACAATGGAAAGAACGAGGTTACAAGTGATATCTATACAATACTTGTTAAAACTCCAATTACAATAGGATACTTTAATGATTTTGAAACAGACATGACAGGATGGGAAAGCGATCCTCGCGGGACGGATCAATGGAAGTGGGGAAAACCAACAACAGGACCTAAGGCAGCAGCCTCGGGAGAAAAGGTTTTAGCTACTAATCTTGAAGGAACGTACTCAGGAAATCAAGCTATGCTATTAAAAATGCCTGCTATTGTCCTACCGGAAGGAAAGGCTTATTTACAGTTTAAAGATTGGTATGATATAGGAAAAAATGACCGTGGATTTGTTGCGGTTAAACCTGACGGCGATGAGAATTTTTATATAGAAGCAGAATATGTAGGCACTACGTCAGGAGGATATTCAAATGAGGAAGTAGATCTAAGCAAATATGCAGGAAAGAAAATAGATGTCGCATTTTACTTTATATCTACTGACTCCAATAATAATCAAGGATGGTTTATAGATGCTGTTAGATTAACAAACAAATCTGCAGCATCAGGCAGCACATCAGCAGCTTTAAGCAACATCCCTAAAGAACTGATGAGTAGATTAACAAACCTATTTGCAGCATCAGGTGGCACATCAACTTTAAACAGCCCAAAAGAACAAATAATAAATTCTGCGGAGACCAATGCTGACATAGCAAAAATTCCATTATCAGCTACAGTATCTATTGTTGAAAATGGTCGTTCAACAAAAACAAATCCGCAAGACGGGTCATATAGTTTTAAAGTTAAAGCAGGAGATTATACATTAAGAGCTGAAACCTATGGATACTATCCACAGGATCAGAGGGTTACAGTAGCAGCTGACCAAGTTCTTGAAAATACAAACATTACATTGGCTCCAATACCTAAGGGAACATTTACAGGTAAAATCATTAATGCCCAAACAGGAAAACCTGTGAAAGGCGCTAAAGTTTACGTAATTGAGGATGCAGCAGTAGCACCAGTTACAACTGATGCAGAGGGGAATTACTCAATAACTGCATATGAAGGTAAATATACAGTACAGGTTACAGCAGAGAACTATTTTGATGAGAAATTTACTGTAGATATTACGGGGAATGGAAATGTCTCACATGATCTTCAGCTAAAACCATTTATAAATTTTTCAGGAGAGATAGGCTATGATGATGGAACACCAGAATATTCAGTGGGTCAATGGGAAGCAGGAGGCGGCTATGCAGTAAGAATGTCACTTCCGGAGGGACAAACCTCGGCAATTGTAACCTCTGGAAAATTTATGTTTGATCCAAAATCAGGTGGAACTACATTTAAGGTGGCAGTTTATGATGCAAGTGGAAAAGATGGAGCCCCTGGAAAAATGATAGCAGGGCCATTCAATGGAAATGCTATTAGAGAGGAAGGGAAATGGACAGTCGTTGATTTATCTGCGCAACAAATTGTTGTAACAGGCGATTTTTATATGGTTTTAATACAGGATAAGATGGCTCCTGTAAGTCCACTAATTTCATTGGATAAAAATTCAATAGCAGCACAAAGATCATGGCAGTTTGTAAAAGGAGGCCCATTCACTTTAGCAAATAAAGATTTTGGAAACATGATGATTAGAGCTACAGTTAAAGAGGAGGCACTAGCTCCAGTTATAACTTCACCAGTGGACAACCCATATTTAAATAATGAAAACGTAACAATAAAAGGTATGGCGGCTCCAGGAATGGACGTTCATATATTTAGCAAAGATGAAGATATAGCAAATGGAAAGACAAACGATGATGGAAGCTTTTCAATTGATACTGTACTTCAAGAGGGAGTTAATATTTTAAAGGCAAAAACTATTACAGAAATCGGATCTACTCCTTATTCGAAGGAAATAAAGGTTATAGTAGACAAGACGACACCAGTTTTAGAAATTACAAGCCCACAAAATAACGCAAATAAAAATGATCAAGTTATAACTGTAACGGGAACAGCTAAAGATGATTATTTAGAATATGTTGATGTTAACGGAACAAAGGCAGACATAGATTCAAATGGAAACTGGACAGTAAAGCTTATGTCCAAGGAAGGGCAAAATGGAATAAATGTTGTTGCTAGAGACAAGGCAGGAAATGAAACAGTTAAGAGCGTAACTGTAAATGTGAAATATTCAATAAAAGGTATTACTAATTTGAAACCAGATCAAGATTTAAAATTAAATTCTGGTGATGCAGTTAAGGTTGAATTTGATTCAGAAGTAGGATTAAAGAAAGCAGCATTTAGAATTATTTCTCCTATAGGTAATGTAAATAAGACTAATAGTATACAAACAGTTAATGAATCTGCCATTGAAATGCCAATGAAAGAGGTAGTAGATAAAGACGGAAAAGGTATAGGGCATTATGTTGGAAAATGGATTGTTTCAAAAGACATTGTGTTAAACGGTGGACAGATAGAGGTTACAGTTGAGGACAATTATGGAAATAAATTGACCAAGATGACTGAGGGAAGATTGTATGTTAATACAAAAGTTGTAAAACCGACACCAGTAGTAAAAACAGCACCAACATTAACTGCAGACAAAAAAGATAACAGAGTAGGAAAAACAATCAACATAACCTTCAAAGACGATGCAAAATGGAGAGGCTCAATAACAAGCATAACAGTAAACGGAAAATCAATAAAAGGAAA